>CAHJWV010000641.1 GCA_903643055.1 Burkholderiales bacterium
CTGCGGCGCCACCCGAGGCCAGTTCAAGCTCTTTGCGGCGGATGAAGCCGACATTCAGAAAGGCGCCGAACGGCAGCAGCGCCGCGCCGATCAGTCGGGCAATCTCCGCCGGGCGCCAGCCACCACCAGAGACCGCGCCCATCGCCATCCACAGGTAAGTGAGAAATGCGAGGCCGTGAACCGGACCCAACAACGAAACCCCGAGCGGCCAGCCCGCCAGGTGCTTCAACGGCACTGCGATGCCCACCAGGCTCACCAACGTCGCCCCTTCGATCCACGAGACGATGCGCAGGTTGCGCAGCGGTGCGCGCTCTTCATCAACGACGGCAAAGGACAAGCGCATCTCCGGAAGGTGCATCGAAAGAAATCTCGCGGCGCCGCCTATCGACCCACCACGAAGGCACTGCACGCCGCGGCCATTGTGGACAGAGAACTTTACCCAGACCACTGGCTGAAAAGACAAGGTTCGACGGTTTCCCGCCAGACAATCGCCAGCGCTCCATCAGCTCGGCCATCAGCTCGGCCGTCACCGCGCCCACCACCGCATCCGACCGCGCCGCCATGCGGCCATTCATCTTTGACGTCGTTGACAACACCGCCACCGCGCTTTCCTACCCCTGCCATGCATCACATTGCCATCCTCGCGTTGCACGACGTCGTGCCGTTCGACCTGTCAACGCCGTGCGAGGTCTTCAGCCGCGTTCGAACGGCCGATGAACAAGCGGCGTATCAGGTACGCGTCTGCGGTGAAGCCACCGACATCCGCGCCGGCATGTTCGACCTGCGCGTGCACTGTGGCTTGAGCCAGCTGCGCGGGGCTGACACAGTCATCGTGCCGGGCTTGAGCGATCCATCGCGCGTGATCTCCCAGGACGTTTTGATGGCGCTGCGGCAAGCGGCGGCCGAGGGTGCCAGGCTGGCTTCGATCTGCACCGGTGCTTTCGTGCTCGCCGCTGCCGGGCTGCTCGACGGCCGGCGCGCCACCACGCACTGGATGGTCACCAGTGAACTGGCCCGCCGCTACCCAGCCGTCATCGTCGATCCGAACGTGCTCTTCGTCGACAACGGCGACATCCTGACCTCGGCCGGCGCCGCAGCCGGGCTGGACCTGTGCCTGCACATGGTCCGCTGCGACCATGGCGCCGCTGTCGCGGCCGACATCGCGCGCAAGTCGGTGATGCCGCTCGCACGTGAAGGCGGGCAGGCGCAATACATCGTGCACGAATCGCCTTGCTCGGCTTCGAGCCTGCAGCCGCTGCTGCAGTGGCTGGAGAAGCACCTGAAGCGCCAGCTCAGCCTGGAAGAAATCGCCAACAAAGCCGCCACCAGCAGCCGCACGCTCAACCGCCGCTTCATTGGCCAGGTCGGCACCACGCCGCTCCAGTGGCTGCTCAATGCGCGGGTACGCCGCGCGCAACACCTGCTGGAAACGACCCAGCTGACGATCGAGCAGGTCGCCACCGAAGCCGGCTTCTCATCGGCCACCACCTTGCGCGAGCGCTTCTCGCGCAAGGTCGGCAACACGCCGCAGGCTTATCGCCGGGCGTTCGGCGCCAATGCCCAACGCCGATGACTGCACCGGGCGCCGCGGCCCACGCCATCACCGTCACTTGGTTCCGAACAGGCGATCTCCGGCGTCGCCCAGGCCCGGCACGATGTAGCCATCGGCATTCAGCTCACGGTCGATCGCGGCGGTATAGACCGGCACATCGGGATGAGCTTCGGTGAAGTTCTTCAAGCCTTCCGGTGCGGCCAGCAGGCAGACAAAACGGATCGACTTCGGCTTCGTCTCTTTCAGCCGATCGACGGCCGCGACGGCCGAATTGCCGGTGGCCAGCATCGGGTCGAGCACGATCGCATCGCGCTCCTGCATGTTGGCCGGCATCTTGAAGTAGTACTCCACCGCGACCAGCGTCTTCGGATCGCGATACAGCCCGATGTGGCCGATGCGCGCACCCGGCACCACATTCAGCATCCCGTCGAGAAAGCCCGCGCCAGCGCGCATCACGCTCACGAACACCGTCTTCTTGCCATCGATCACCGGCGCCTTCATCGGCTCCAGCGGCGTCTCGATATCGATCAGCTGCGTGGGCATGTCGCGCGTGACCTCATAAGCCATCAGCATGCTGATCTCGTTGAGCAGGCGGCGAAAGCTGTTGGTGCTGCGATCCTTCTCGCGCATCAACGTGAGCTTGTGCTGGATCAGGGGATGGGTGATGTGATGAACGTGGGCAGTCATGGGAACTCCTGAGATGGGGCCGAGGATATCGGCTTGTCGGGCCACTCTGCGAGCAAGTCACAGACCATCGGCACCCACGGGCTCCTTCGACTGCCTGATCTGCTTGCGCCGGTATTCCCCCTGGCGCTCGAACATCCAGCCGGGGTATTCGGCTGGCAGTCGGCTGACCTCTTCGAGCTGCGTCAGCTCTTGTGCGCTCAAGCGCAGCTTCGCCGCACCCAGGTTGTCGGCCAGTTGCTCGGCTCGCTTCGCGCCGACGATCACGCTCGTCACCTGGGGCTGATGCAGCAGCCAGGCCAAGGCGATTTGCGCGATCGATACGCCATGCGATTCGGCGATCGGCCGCATCGCCTCAATGCAAGCCTCCGCGCGGTTGCGCTCGACCGGTGGGAAATCGAAGGCCGCGCGGCGCGAATCGGCGTTTTTCTGGCCTTTGCTGTACTTGCCGCTCAGCAGCCCGCCCGCCAGCGGGCTCCACACCATCAGGCCCACGCCCTCGCTCTGCAGCATCGGAATCAGCTCGCGCTCGAGGTCGCGCCCGGCCACCGTGTAATACGCCTGCAGCGATTCGAAGCGCGCCAGCCCCCAGCGTTCCGCGATGCCCAAGGCCTTGGTGATCTGCCATGCCGCCCAATTGGAGACGCCGACATAACGCACATGGCCATGCCGCACGAGTTGATCGAGCGCGCGCACCGTTTCCTCGATCGGCGTAGCCGGGTCGAAGCCGTGGATCTGATACAGGTCGATGTGGTCGAGTTGCAAACGCTTCAGGCTCGCCTTCACACTATCGAGGATGTGGCTGCGGCTCGCGCCGCGGCTGTTCGCACCCGTGCCGGTGTCGCCGAAGACCTTGGTCGCCACCACCACGTTCTCACGCGGCACCTTCAGGTTCTTCAACGCCTGCCCGGTGATCTGCTCCGAAGCCCCGCCCGCATACACATCGGCGGTGTCGATGAAGTTGACACCCGCGTCGAGCGCTTGACCCACGAGGCGGTCGGCATCACCTTGCTGCAGCCTGCCGATCTTGCCCCACAGGCCCTCGTCACTGCCGCCAAAAGTCATCGTGCCCAGGCACAGTTCAGAGACGAAGAGGCCGGTGCGGCCCAAGGGATGATGTCGCATGAGCGAGTTCCTTTTCGCGTTGACCATGCGGCCCGCAGGCTGCGGCCGCGAAGCAGACCAGCATAGGTCGAGATCAGGAAACCCGCCTGCAAGCAGGGCATCGTGGCGAGGCGAGAATTTCGCCGCTGCGGCTTTGAACGCAGATCGATCGAGCGAACTGCCTACCTTGCAATGTGACGACAACAGAAGCAGCTTTTACGGTAAAGCGCTCACATGGCATGCCTCAACCAGAGCCGCACCTGTCGCGTCGACAAAAGGTTAGCGAAAGCTCAAAACACCGTGCCGTCGCTGTCGATCGAAACCGGTGGTGGGCCACCTTCGCGCAGCTCGGCGGCAATCTGCCGGCCTGCGCCCCAGCTCCCGCCTTCGAGGATGCAGGCGAGCGGCAATTGCTCGGCCGTCACGCCCAGGCGCTCGCGCACCAACGGGGCGAGTTCATCCAGCAGCGCCACCGTCAGCGCGCGCCACTCGATGACCCAGGGTTCATCGGGCCGGCGCGGGTTGGCGGCAAAGCGGGGGTCGGTCGGCACGATCACGCCGGCATCGATCAGCAAGCCGCCATTGCGGTATTCGGGCAAGCCGGTCAGGTCATCGAGCCCGTTGACCTTCACCCCGGCCCATTCGAAAGGTTCGAGCAACGAATAACTGAGCCATTGGCTGAGCTTGTGGAACGGCACCCAGCCAGCACTCGCGCCCTCCCCACCCGCTGCCGCGTGCGGCCAGGCATCACCGATCGGTACGCCCTCGAACGATTGGCCGCTCGGCCAGATGCCGCTGAAGGCATCGAGCAATGCACCGAGGATGCGGCCCGCACGCAGCTCGTGATGCATCGGCTCAGCTTGAAGATGATGGTGCTGCAGGCGCGGCGCGTGGGTGTGATGCGTCAACGCGTCGAACAAATGGCCGGGCTGGCCGATGTCGGTGAAGGTTTGCGGCTGCGCGCGCAAGGCGGCGCCCAGCCGGCGCAACAGATCGGCCCGGCCTTCGAGCCCGACGAGCGGATTGCTGGCATCGGCCTGGAAGATTTCGGCCAACGCGCCGGCATCGATCTGCAGCAGGGCTTTGGCATCGACCCGAAACGGGTCTGCCAGGTCGGATGAAAACCGCCCGGCCATGAAGCCGCGAAAGCTCGCCACACCCAACCCTTCGGAGCGGCCAAAGGCTTGCCCGCTTTCGGCTTCGCGGTAGCGCCAGGCCGGGCCCGCGCCGGCGTCGAGCAACACGCTGATCAAGGTCAGGTCGATGCGCGCGCGCGCCACCGAGACGCTGCTGCGGCCGGCAAGCCGCGCATCCAGCTCGCCCTTGCGATCGACACCGCCGGCCTCGAAGTGGCGCCAGCGGCTGTGGTACGGCGGGCGCAGATCAGGGAAGCGTGAGCGCGTCAGCTGCGCGACGCGCTGCGCGACCTCGGGCAGGCGCGATCGGTCGAGCTTGAAATGATCGGAGCGCCCGGCCGCCACATGCGCTGCGATGGCCTGGCAGCGCGCGCGGATCGTCGCGGGCTCGCGCAGCGTGCGCACCGCAGCAGTGACTTCGCCGTTGCGAATGCCGTTGCCGTTGCCGTCCTCAGCCTTCAAGGCCACGCCCTTTCGTCTCGGCCAGCGCGCGCTCATCGGGCACGCTGCCATCGGTGAAGTAGCCGGCCGCAATCTTGGCTTCGATTTCGACGCGCGCGTCTGCCGGCACAAGCTCATCGGGGATCTTGACGCGTTCGCCGACCTCGATGCCGCTGCCGGTGATCGCGTCGTATTTGTCGTTGCTCATGCTGACCAAGCGGTGGATTTTCTGGATGCCGAGCCAGTGCAGCACATCGGGCATCAGCTCCTGGAAGCGCATGTCTTGCACGCCCGCCACGCACTCGGTGCGCAGGAAGTATTTGTCGGCGCTGTCGCCGCCCACCTGCCGCTTGCGCGCGTTGTAGACCAGGAACTTCGTGACCTCGCCGAGCGCGCGCCCTTCCTTGCGGCTGTAGGCGATCAGGCCCACGCCACCCCGCTGCGCGCCGCGGATGCATTCCTCGATCGCGTGAGTGAGGTAAGGCCGGCAGGTGCAGATGTCGGAACCGAACACATCGGAGCCATTGCATTCGTCGTGCACACGGGCTGTCAACGTCACCTGCGGGTTAGCCAGGTCGCGCGGGTTGCCGAAGATGTAGAGTGTCTGCCCGCCGATCGGCGGCAGGAACACCTCCAGGTCGCTGCGCGTGACGAGTTCGGGGTACATGCCGCCGGTCTCTTCGAACAGGTTGCGCCGCAGGTCGGCCTCTTTGACGTTGAAGCGCCTGGCGACACCCGGCAACCACCACACCGGCTCGATCGCCGCCTTGGTGACGACCGCCGAGCCGTTTTCCAGCAGCACGCGGTTGTCGGGGATCAGCCGCTGAAACGCCACCGCATGGCGAATCTCCGGCAGGTCGATGTGGGCCTTGGTGACGGCAATGGTCGGCCGCACGTCATAGCCCTGCGCGAGGTAATCGCTGAACACATCGGCAACCGAGGCACCCCACGGGTCGATCGACACCATCTTGCTGGCGTCGCTCCATTGCGGATAAGGGCCGATCAGGTCGGTCGGCGAGGTGTTGGTGAGATCGGCGCGATGGCCTTTGACGAGGTTGCCCGCCGCCACCGCCAGCGCGCGGTACACGCCGTAGCTGCCGCTGTGCGAGCCGATCACGTTGCGCTGGCTGCGGTTGACGGTGGTGCCGATCACCGGGCCACGCTCCAGCGCTGTCGGCGCGCCCCAATGAATCGTCGGTGCGCCCGAAGCGCCCTGTTGGCCAGGGTGCGATGTCAGGCGGATGTGCTTGTCGGTAGCCATGAAGCTGTCCCTCGCCGTGTGCGTGATGTCGGGTGATGGGCTTGACGATATCGGCGTCGCTGCTTCCAGCCTGAGCCTTCTGCATCACGATGCGAATTCCGTTCCCGACCTCAGGATACGCCCGCAAACGGCGGCTGCGAAGGCTTGTTGGATGCGAATGGATGATGACAGGCCTGCGCAGCGGCAGGCCTGTCATGGCCCGCACCGAGACAGGCGCAGGCCCGGCGATCACATCAGTTCAAGCGAAGCGCGGTCATGCCAAAGATGCCGATCAAACCAATGACGATCAGGTAGATCGCAACGATGAAATTCAGCAGCTTGGGCATCACGAGAATCAAGATGCCGGCGATCAAAGAGATCAACGGGGTAAGGCTGAGGTGGATGTTCAAGGCGGCTCCTGGCGATCGTTGAAAAGGCTGAAGCTTCGCAGATTGCACCGGGCGGCCACGGCACTGCGCCAAATGCCCCACTTGGGCGCAGGCTGACACAGTGATTTCAATCGGAAAAAAGCGTTGACGGTCCGGCGATGCGCGGTTGACGAGTTGCAAGCCAGGCACCATGAAATTCGGCGCACCGCGAAGGCCGGTGCGCCGACTTGAGCTGGCAGAGGTCGCGTTCCCGCTGGTCAGGTCACCGTCTGCGGGCCGACTTCGAGCTTGTCACGGTCATCGGTCTGCCGCTGCAGGTCTTCGAGCAGCGCAAGGTAGTAGTCGATTGGGGGCGTGCGCTGGCCCGGCACCTGCGCCAGTTCATCCCAGCGCCGCAACTGCACTGCGTCCATCGCATACGGTGTGACTTCGAACTGTTTGACCTCGGCCGCCGCCATCGCGCCACCCTGCAGCGCCAGCGACTGCAGCGCGGCGGGCGACAGGCCTTTCAGATAAGCCGGGTCGGTGGCGGCGAGATAACGCCGCGCTGCGGAATGCAGCCGGATCGGGCCGACCACGTCTTCACCGAAATGCGCTTCGAGCAGCGGCACGCCCAGCGCTACATGCGCATCGCCGAGCGGGTTGCCATCGGCATCGGGCTGCGCGAGCAGATGCCCGAGGTCATGCAGGAAAGCCGCCCCGACGAGCGCCTCATCGGCATCGGCCCACTCGGCCTGCTGTGCGCTTTGCAGTGCGTGTTCGAGAACACTCACTGTCTCCTGTCTCTCACCATCGTAAGCCCTGTTGCCAAAGCGCATGAACAAGGTCTCGACGTCCTCAATCGAAAAATCGCGATTCATCGGGGGCTCCTTTCGGGTCACGGGATGACAGGAAGCTCAGATTAACCGCTTTCTGCGCCGACACAGAGAAAAGGCAACAAAGGGTACGTACAACCCTTTCCGGGGCCTGCCGCGCCCGCATTGCGCGCTCAAGCGCATGACCGGTGGCGTACCAATCCCATACCGCACCTCACCTTCAACGCAAAGCCGGTACGTCGTAAGCCGAGAGCTTGCGGCTGAATTTCAGCAGCCACAGCCGCGTCGTGCGCTCGGCTTCGCCCGCGCGGGTCAGCCGCGCATGGGTCACGCCGTCCGGGCAACCGCTAACGATCTGGCCGGCCGCATTCACCGTGCAGTCTTCGATGCTTCCCTTGACCTCATCACCAGCGTCGTTCAGCAGCATCGTGCGCAGGCCGAAGTCGTTGTCATTGATCAGCGCCAGCGTGTGATCGTCGACCAGCGTCAAGCCTTCGGCTTTGTCCGCCGTCCAGCCGGCGGCGTTCAGATCGAGCAGCTCGGTCTTCTTCAACGTGATGACCTTCGAATAGTCGGCGGCGCCCGCAGGCGCCTGCGTGATGCTGCTGATCTCCAGCTGCTGATCGAGCGCGGCGATGTCGGTGGCATCCATCGGAATCTCGACCCGCATCAGCTTGTGCTGCACGTCGCCATCGTCCGGGCCGGCGCCCTGCTCGATCACGATGAAGCGGCCCTTCCCGAGGCTCACCACATCACCCAGCTTGGCATTGCCGGTGCGGCCCTTTTCATAGTCACTGCCGTCGATCGGATAGGCGTAGAGCCGCGAGGTCTCGGTCGCCGGGTCAAACTCCAGCCAGCGGATAAACCTTGCCAGATGGCGCACATCGGTGTTGCTGCCGCCCGGCGGCCTGGCCTTCAGCGACTTGCCGGCCGCATCTTTCGGGTCGATCGGGCTTTGCAGAACGCCGTGCAGGTGGCCGGTGGTGGCGTCGCGCGTCAGCCCTTCCATGCCGCGGTTGACGCGGCGCTGCGCCAGCACCGCAGGCAGGTCGGCAGCGCCCGGGCCGGGGCCGTATTTCTTCTGGATCACGCCGGTGGCGATGTCGATGCGCACCAGGAACGGACCGTATTCATCGCTGCTCCACAGCACGCCGCGCGGTTCGTCGAACACCAGCGATTCCGGGTCGATCCCGTGCGGGTCGTAGTTCGCCTGAGCCGGGTCGTAGACATACGCATCGGTCAACGGCGTCTCACCGCTGGCGCCCACGCCCGACTTCGGCGGCAGCCCGGTCAGCGCACGCTGGGCATCGCGCTTGAGCGGCTGGCTTGCCGTCAGCTCCGCGCTTTTCTTGTCGACGCGAATCAGCCCGAGGCTCGGTGCAAACGATGGCGCGGGAAACACTTTGCTGAGGCCCGTCGCACCCGGCGCATCGGGCACCGGCGCGATCGGGCCTTCGCCGTTCGGGCCGCGGTCGGTGATGACGTAGAACTCCAGCGTGCCGTCGCGGGCCTCGCCCTTGAAGGCCAGGCCGGAGCCATGGGCCGGCAAGAAGCCTTTCGGGAAATCGGCGCGTGTCTGCGGGTTGCGGCCTTCGTAAGGCACGTTGAAGCGCGCGTCGGCTTGCACCACATAACTTGTGATGCGCACGCTCACCGGCCCGAGCGCCGGGGTCTGGCGAACGGTCCGGCGCACGGCCTGACCGTTGACCGGCGGCGGCTTGGGGGTGCGCGGTTTCTTCTTCTGAAGCGTGACCATGCTGAGCTCGATCGTTGGGCTGATCGGCGCATCATCCATCGCCGCATCGGCAGGTTCCCAGGCCGCCACGGCAGGCGCGGTCGCTGCATCGCTGCTCCCGCCACCGCAGGCCATCATCAGCAAGCCCGCTCCCGCCATAACCCAGCGTTTGACCGTGTTCATTTCATGCTCCGAACCGCGCTTTGCGCAAGGCCGGTGATTAGAACGCCGCCGCGTGGAAGGTTCGTGACAGAACGAATGGGCGTCGAAGCAGGCCCCCACCGGCGCATCAAGACATCAGCGCAGCTTCGGCTTGTGATCGGCGTCCGGCGAAGCGATCCAGGCCTGCAACTCGGCCGCGCGGGCGTGCTGGGGCGACAGGCCGACGAAGGTGGTATACGCGCTCAAGGCCTTGGCGTCGTTGCCCGCCTTCAACTGCGCATCGCCCAGGTTCAGGTAAGCCAGCGCGCGGCTGCCATCCATCTCGATCGCGCGCTCGAACCAGCGCGCCGCCTCGACCGGCTTGTCGCGCTTGAAATAGACGAAGCCGAGGTTGTTGGCCGCCAGCGCGAATTTCGGCTGCAGTTTCAGCGCTTCGGTGAAAGCCTGCTCGGCTTCGTCATAGCGGCGCTCGCGGTAGAGCGCGAGGCCGCGATCGTTGGCATGCTGGGCCGCCACGCGGGGCGCCAGTGGCGCGGCCGAGGGCGTCGACAGGCGCGTTTCGCCGCCGTCCAGGTTCTTGATCACCACCTGCACGGCGCTGGCCGCGCCCGGCTTGGCAGCGGGTTGCAGCGCAGCGGTGCGGGCGTCGTCGAGGCGCTTGTTCAGCTGGCTGGATTCGGCATCGAGCTGGCGCGAATCGGTGCTCAGTGCCTCGCGGTCGCTCGGTAGTTCGAACACGAACTCTCCACCCTCAGAGCCCGGCAGGCTGCCGAAGGCCGGCGTCTGATGCGCGATCGCCGCCACCGAGGGCGCCACATAAGCCGCCAGTTCGGTGCCGGTGATCATGCCGTCGCCGTTCAAATCGGCCTTGCCATTCAGCGCTTGCAATAGCGTCCAGGTGAACACCGAATGGCCGCCCGGCCCGTCATCGGCCACTTGCTGATCGGCACCGCCAGCGGTCAGCATCTGCCGGCCGAGACGGCGCGCGTTGTCGGCCAGAAAGTTGACCGAGCCACCGCCGCGCGTCAGCCCGATGCCGGAATAGCAGGCGTCGACCATGAACAGCACGTGCTTGGCGGTGATGGCTTCGGCGACTTCCTGCAGCTGCGGCATCGAGATCGCGTCGGAAGCAAAGTCGGCCAGCGGCGCGTCGACCGGAATGAGGTAGCCGACATCGCGCCCGCTGCTCAGCTTGCGCGTGCTGCCGTGGCCGGCGAAGAACACCATCACGCGGTCATCGCGCTTGACGGCCTTCGCGTCGGTCAGCTTGTCGTTCAGCGCCCGCAGGATGTTGGCGCGCGTGGCCTCGGCGTCATAGAGCGCGGTCACGTTCTCGGGCTTGAAGCCGAAGCGCGCCACCAGCATCTCCTGCATGGCCTTCGCATCGCGCACCGCATGGTGCAGGCCGGGCCATTGGGTGTATTGGTCGATGCCGACGACCAGCGCATGGCTGTCGCGGTACAGCGTGTCGCTGGCCGTGGCGATCGATGCATCGGCGCTCGCCTTCTTCGGCGGGTTGACGACGAAATGGCCGTCGCGCCAGGTCGCGAAGCGGTAGCCATCGGCGACCAGCTGGTCCAGCACCACCGGCAGCGCCTGCACCGTGCGGCCCTGGATGTCATGAAACAGGATCACGCCGCGCTGCGCCTTGTCGACCTCGGCCAGCACGCGTTCGGCAATGCTCTTGGGCACCGGGTCGGCCCAGTCCAGCGAATCGACGCTCCACATCATCGAGCGCAGCTTCAGCGTCTCGACCGTGCTGAGCACCGCCTCGTTGCGCGCGCCATATGGAAACCGGTACAGCAGCGAAGGCTGGCGGCCGGCGGCGTCAAGCAGCAGTTCGGTGTTGGCCGTTTCGCTGCGCACCGCCTCGTCGGCCATCTTCGCCATCACGCCATGGCTGAAGCTGTGGTTCGCAAGCAAGTGCCCCGCCGCCAGCACGCGCTTGGCGACCGCCGCATTCGCACCGAGCTTGGCGTGGCCCTGGGCATCGATGCTGCCCAGGTTGCGGCCGAGGTTGAAGAAGATGGCCGGTGCGTCGTAGCGCTTCAGGATGTCGAGGATGTCATCGGTGTACTTCAGGTGCGGGCCGTCATCGAAGGTCAGCACCACCGTCTTGGGCGGCAGCGAGCCACCGAAGATCTCGCGCGAATCGGCCTCGTCGTTCGCACCCGACTTCGAGGCCGGCGCGGTGTAAGGCACGATGGTCGCGTAGTCCTTCAGGATCTGCTCGCGGCTGTACAGCGTCGACAGCTTCGCCACGTAGTCGGCCCACTTCTCACGCTTGAGTTCGATGCCGCGCTTGGCAAAGCGGCCGAACACGTCCTTCAGCTCGCGGTCATAAGCCTGCTCCACCTCGGCCAGCACCGCCAGGTCTTCATGGACGCGCCGCGCCAGCTTCAGCCCGCCGATCGATTGCGCCTGCTCGTATTGCGCGGCCAGCCGCACGAGGAATTCCTTGAATGCCAGGCGATCGGCATCGAACCAGCCAGGCTCGCCTTCGATGTGATCGAGCAAGGTGTTCAGCGCCGCCAGCGTCGGCGCATCGGTGGTGTTGGCGGCCACCGCCAGCAAGGCTTCGACACGATCCTGCAAGTCATGGAACAGCAGCTGGCCTACAGCGCCCACCGCGCGCCGCTCGGCCGGCTTCAGGCTGCGCTCGCCGTTCATCAGCACGATCATCTGGCGGTGCGCGGCCAGCAGTGCATCGGCGCGTTGCTGCAACTGCGTCGTCAACTCGGCCGGCGCAGCCACCGCCACGGTGCTCGCCGACAGCGCCGGGGCCGAGGCCGAGACGGGTGCCGAGGCCGCAGCGGCTGCCGGTTCGCCTTGCCGCTGGCAGCCTGCCAGCAGGCAAAACACCACGGCCAGGCTGCCAGCCACCCCGGCAGATAAGCGGCATTTCTTGGCGGCAGCAATGGCAGCCGTCGTGGTCACGGCAAAAGCAGACGAGGGCATTTGAAGGTTCATGGGCAAACTCGCATAACGGCTCGATAGAGCGACAGGTGAAACGGCGCCATGGGATGGCCGGATGGACTGTGCGGAAAGGCAAGCTCGGCAACGCGGGCTCAGATCGTCAGTGCAGTGCAGCCCAAATGAGCGGGCCGCAGCCGGCGCTGGATTGTGCTCGGCCCGCAGCCCACACGGCAAGCCGCGCGAAGGAGAGCGGCGAACTGACGCCGCACCGCCATCAAGTCAGACACGGTTTCAGGGCGACCCCGAAATGGCTGGCGCGCGCAACCTTAAAATTGCGGAAGTCCTTTCTACCCCTCCCCCGCTCACACTCTTTCGCAACCGGCCCGCCCGGATGCTCCGCCCATGAATCTCTCTGCCCTGTCCGCCCTTTCTCCGCTCGATGGCCGCTATGCCGCCAAGGTCGCGTTGCTGCGCCCGCTGCTCAGCGAATTCGGCCTGATGCACCGCCGCGTTCAGGTCGAGGTCGAATGGTTCGTCGCGCTGTCAGATGCCGGTTTCGCCGAATTCAAGCCGCTGACCGAAGCCGCCCGCGGCCTGCTGCGCGGGCTGGCCGCGCGCTTCTCGGAAGCCGATGCGCAGGCGATCAAGGACATCGAGAAGACCACCAACCATGACGTGAAGGCGGTCGAATACTGGCTGAAGAGCCGATTCGAGAACCACGCCGAGCTGAAGGCCGCCGGCGAGTTCGTGCACTTCGCCTGCACCAGCGAAGACATCAACAACACCAGCCATGGCCTGATGCTGAAGGCCGCGCGCCAGGAGGTTTT
>CAHJWV010000642.1 GCA_903643055.1 Burkholderiales bacterium
CCGCCGCCATAGCGGTCACGCAAGGTCTCGGCCTGTGCGGTCAGGGCTTGGGAGTCATCGATCTTCTCGTGATGGCGCTGCAGTGTGGCGCGGGCCATGTCGATCAGCTTGATGTTCAGGGTGCGCTCGCCATGCACCAGCAGGGATTGCACGGCCAGCTTGTGGTTGGCCTGCAGCGTGTGGGTGACGGCTTGTTCGGCCATTTCGCCGATGCGCAGATGGGCGTTGCGGATCGCTTCCGCATACGGGGCGTGGCCAGCCGCGGCGCAGGCGAGCAGCTCGGTCAGGCTTTTCGAGCTGGCAAAGCGCATACCGAGCGTGTCGACCCAAGCCTTCGCGCCATCGAGTTGCAGTTCAGCCGCACTGAGCTGAGCCACCAAGGCCAGCAGGTTGCAGGCGCATTCAACGTCAAGACCGGGCTCCTGAAGATCGTTGAACAGCGTGCGGACTTCGCTGACCACCGTGGCGAGTTGGCGTATCAGCATCAGGTTGATGATCCGCACCACATCGACAAAGCGTTGCAGCCGGCGGCTTTGCGGTGCTTTGTCGAACGCGTGCTGCAAATTGTCGAGGCAGCGCTGCAGGCCTTTGCCGTCGCGCTGGTGGAATCGAGCGAAGGCAAGAAGCACCAGCGTCTGGTAGTCGAACATCTTCGAGCTGATGCCGATCGCAACGGCGCGCTCCAGCATCTTGGCCGACTCATCGCGTTCGCCCATGAAGAAGGCCAGCATGCCGTGCTTTTGGAGCCGGGTGATCGAGCCGGGTGTCAGCGCGCTGGCCTTGCGGTAGGTCGACAGCGCGTCATCGAGGTTGCCGCGCTCCACCTGCACGCGGCCCATCACATCATAGGCATCGACATGCGTCGGGTGGTCGTAGATCAGGCCTTCCAGCGTGCGCAAGGCTTGCGTGTTCTGGTTCGCATCGATCTGTGCGCGCGCGATGCCCAGGCGTGCCCAGGGCATCGCGCCGGTTTCCAGTACCGCTTCGTAGAGTTGCCGCGCGTTGGCATGCTGGCCCTGGCGCAGCAGCAATTCCGAGCCGATGCGCGCGGCATAGAGCCAATAGGGCGAGCGGCTTTCGAAGCGCTTCACGCACAGCTGCGCGGCCTGATCAAACTGGTTTAGCTCGATCGCGTTGAAGATGTCGGCCAGCGCCTTCTTGCGCCTCCGCGATTGGTGCAGACGCTCGCCGAGCGAGGCGGCGGTGTGCGGCTTCAGCAGATAACTGTCGAGCGCTGCTTCGGCGGCTTCGGCAACCATCGCATACGAGGCTTCGCCCGTGACGACGATGAACACCGTCGACAGCGGCAGAAGCTGGTTGCGGCGCAGATCGTCGAGCAGGTTTTGCGCCGTGTATGAATCGCCTTCGAACTGGTGCTCGCACAGCACAACGTCGAACGGGCGGGCTTCCAGATAACGGCGGGCATCCTGGATGCGGCCGCACTGCACGACTGAGCCGATGCCGAAGTCACGTAGTTGCGCGGACAAGATGCTGCGCGAGGTCGGGTTCGGGTCAACCACCAGCGCCCGGCTTTCGGTGAGGTCGCGGTCAAGCAGCGACACGACGGCTCCTGGCGGGGAGCGGTGGCAAGAACGGGGGAGGAGGTTGAGCCATGGTCGGTGAGATCCTGCGACCTTATCGACCTGGCCGCCTGCCGACTTGAGCAGGCGGCGCGGCCTGCGAACCGAGGTGATGCGATGCTTCACGCATCCATCAAGGCCCACGGCGCCCGCAGGCGCCGTGGATCGATCAGCCAACGCGGCAACCCGCCTGCCGATCGGCTTACTTGAACAGATCTTTGACCCGGTTGGTCCAGCTCTTGGCATTGGGCGAATGCCGGTCCGCCGATTTGCTGAGCGATTCGTCCAGCTCCTTCAGCAGCTTGCGCTGATGCTCGGTCAGCTTGACCGGCGTCTCGACGCTGATGTGGCAATACAGGTCGCCGGGGTAGCTGGAACGCACGCCTTTGATGCCCTTGCCGCGCAGGCGGAAGGTCTTGCCGTGCTGCGTGCCTTCGGGCAACTCGATCTCGGCCTTGCCGCCGAGGGTCGGTACCTCGATGCTGCTGCCGAGCGCCGCGGTGGTCAGGCCCACGGGCACGGTGCAATGCAGATCGTCGCCGTCGCGCTCGAAGATCTCATGCTGCTTGACGCGGATCTCGATGTACAGATCGCCGGCTGGGCCACCGTTGGTGCCGGGCTCGCCGTTGCCAGCCGAGCGAATGCGCATGCCTTCGTTGATGCCTGCGGGAATCTTCACCTCCAGGGTCTTGTTCTTCTTGATCTTGCCTTGGCCGTGGCAGGTCAGGCACGGCTCGGGAATGATCTTGCCGGTGCCGTGGCAATGCGGGCAGGTCTGCTGGATGCTGAAGAAGCCCTGGCGCATGCTGACCTGGCCTGCGCCATTGCAGCTCGGGCAGGTCTTGGCGCTGGTGCCGGTCTTGGCGCCGCTGCCATGGCAGGTGCCGCACTCTTCCCAGGCGGGAATGCGGATCTGCGTTTCCTTGCCATGGGCCGCTTCTTCCAGCGTGATCTCCATCGCGTAGCTGAGATCGCTGCCGCGGTAGACCTGCTGACCCCCGGGCCGGCGCGCACCACCGCCGCCCTGGCCGCCGAAGATGTCACCGAAGATGTCGCCGAAAGCTTCTGCAAAGCCACCAAAGCCTTCGCCGTTACCACCGGGGCGGAAGCCGCCGGTGTTGGGGTCGACGCCAGCGTGTCCGTATTGGTCGTAGGCCGCCCGCTTCTGTGCGTCAGACAGCATTTCATAGGCTTCTTTGGCCTCTTTGAAATGCTCCTCGGCTTTCTTCGCGTCGTCACCCTGATTGCGGTCAGGGTGGTGCTTCATGGCCAGCTTGCGGTAGGCCTTTTTGATGTCTTCCTCGGAGGCGTTTTTCGCCAGGCCGAGGACCTCGTAGTAGTCTCGCTTAGACATGTTGTGGTGTCGCTTCTGAATGCGAAATCCCCCGTGTGCCCTGAAGGGCGCCCACGGGGGAGATTTCCACAGCGGGCTGTGGGGGCGGGCCGCCGGTTACTTCTGGTCTTTCACTTCCTTGAAATCGGCATCGACGACATTGTCATCGGCCGGCTTCGCAGACGACGATGCAGCTTGCGCGCCAGCTTCGCTGCCGGCCGAATTGGCCGCAGCAGCACCGGCTGCGGCTTGTGCATCGGCATAGACCTTCTCGCCCAGCTTCTGACTCGAAGCCATCAGCGCTTCGGTCTTGGCTTCGATGACGGCCTTGTCTTCACCTTTCAGCGCTTCTTCGGCTTCCTTCAGCGAAACCTCAATCTTTTCCTTCTCGCCGGCATCGAGCTTGTCACCGTGTTCGCCGAGCGACTTCTTCACGCTGTGGATCAGCGCATCGGCCTGGTTGCGCGCCTGCACCAGCTCGAGCTTCTTCTTGTCTTCAGAAGCATTCAGCTCGGCGTCTTTCACCATCTGCTGGATCTCGGCTTCAGACAGGCCGGAGTTCGCCTTGATGGTGATCTTGTTTTCCTTGCCGGTGCCCTTGTCTTTCGCGCCGACGTGCAGGATGCCGTTCGCGTCGATGTCGAAGCTGACCTCGATCTGCGGCGTGCCACGCGGCGCGGGCGGAATGCCTTCGAGATTGAACTCGCCCAGGCTCTTGTTGCCCGAAGCCATCTCGCGCTCGCCCTGATAGACCTTGATCGTCACGGCCGGCTGGCTGTCTTCGGCGGTCGAGAAGACCTGCGCGAACTTGGTCGGGATCGTCGTGTTCTTCTTGATCATCTTCGTCATCACGCCGCCCATGGTCTCGATGCCCAGGCTCAATGGCGTCACGTCCAGCAGCAGAACGTCTTTCCGATCGCCGGCCAGCACCTGGCCTTGAATCGCAGCGCCGACGGCCACGGCCTCATCGGGGTTGACATCCTTGCGCGGGTCTTTGCCGAAGAACTCCTTGACCTTGTCCTGCACCTTGGGCATGCGGGTCATGCCGCCGACCAGGATCACGTCGTCGATCTGGCCCACGCTGACGCCGGCATCCTTGATGGCGGTGCGGCAAGGGGCGATCGTGCGTTCGATCAGCTCTTCGACCAGCGCTTCGAACTTGGCGCGGGTCAGCTTGATGTTCAGGTGCTTCGGGCCCGAGGCATCGGCCGTCACGTAAGGCAGGTTGATGTCGGTCTGCGAGCTGTTCGACAGTTCGATCTTGGCTTTTTCTGCGGCTTCCTTCAGGCGCTGAAGCGCGAGCACGTCTTTCGACAAATCGACGCCTTGTTCCTTTTTGAACTCGCTGATGATGTAGTCGATGATGCGTTGGTCGAAGTCTTCACCACCGAGGAAGGTGTCGCCGTTGGTCGACAGCACTTCGAACTGCTTTTCGCCATCGACGTCGGCAATCTCGATGATCGACACGTCGAAGGTGCCGCCGCCCAAGTCATAGACCGCGATCTTGCGGTCGCCCTTGTCGGTCTTGTCGAGGCCGAAGGCCAATGCGGCTGCGGTCGGTTCATTGATGATGCGCTTGACGTCCAGGCCGGCGATGCGGCCGGCATCCTTGGTCGCTTGACGCTGCGCATCATTGAAGTAAGCCGGTACCGTGATCACGGCTTCGGTGACAGTCTCGCCGAGGTAGTCTTCGGCGGTCTTCTTCATCTTGCGCAGGGTTTCGGCGCTGACCTGCTGCGGCGCGAGCTTGGCGCCACGCACCTCGACCCAGGCGTCGCCGTTGTCGGCGCCCACGATCTTGTAGGGCATCAGGTCGATGTCTTTCTGCACTTC
>CAHJWV010000643.1 GCA_903643055.1 Burkholderiales bacterium
AACAATTGATGGCGCAAAATGGTGGTTGTGACACACAGAGCCATGGTGGCACTTCAGATATTGCCGACTCCACGCTCGGTAAAACCTTGAGTGCGCTCGATCACGCCCACACCGATCTGGTGGCCAGCCTCAATGAGAGTTCTTTAGGCCACGACGTGAGCATGCAGGACATGGCGGCGCAGAGTATGCAGATCATGGCCAAGGTAGCTGAATATAACGGCCAGTTTTCGTTTGGTACGACCTTGGCGCAAGGTGCCAAAGACGGTATGCAAACGCTTTTGAAAAATCAATGAGCCAATGACATGAATGCCTTTCGTTCGAATCTGACTGCCCTGGGCCGCACGGCCAAGCTGATGGGTTGTCTGCTGCTCGTCGCAGGCTTGCTGGCAGGTTGCAAGACCGACCTGTATACGAAGCGCCTGGAAAGCGATGCGAATGAAATGGTGGCTGCGCTCTTGCAGCGCGGCATCGAAGCCGACAAGAAGACGACCGACGCAGGCAAGACCTGGAATGTCGTTGTCAATGAAGCCGACGTCGTCGAAGCCATGAACGTGCTGCGCGCCAGCGGGTTGCCCAACGACAAATACGTCAGCCTGGGCGACATGTTCAAGAAGGAAGGCCTGATCTCGACGCCAACCGAAGAGCGCGTGCGTTTCATCCACGGCGTCTCCCAAGAACTCTCCAGCACCTTGTCGAAGATCGATGGCGTGATCGTCGCGAAGGTCCACATCGTGCTGCCGAACAACGATCCGATGGCCACCGCCGTGAAGCCTTCCAGTGCCTCGGTCTTCGTGAAGTACCGGCCCGACGTCGACCTGCCGGCACTGACGCCATCGATCAAGAACCTGGTCGCCAAGAGCGTTGAAGGCCTGGCCTACGAGAACGTGACCGTGACGCTCGTGCCCGGCATGCTGCTGCAACCGATGAGCGGTGAGGCGCATGCGTCATCGTCAGTCTGGATGTGGATCGTGGGTGTGCTGACCCTGTTGCTGCTGTCTGGCGGCGGCGGTGCGGGTTACTGGTTCCTCTATCGCCCACGGGCTGAGAAGGCGGCGGGGCTTTCAGCCGATCAGGCTTCGTTGAACGGCGCTTGAACCGAACCGTCAGACTACTGTGTCAGTTGCTACCCCCAAAGATCCTGAAGCCTTGAAGGTGCATGCATCGGCCCTGGCCGATGCAGCACGCGCCTGCGAGACCAAGCTCGGTGCGCTGATGGACGATCTCGATGCCGAATGGCAGCAGATCCTGAAACCGCAATGGACCTTCCTGGATCAGGTGCCGGAAGGCCCGGCACGCCGATCGCTGACGAGCCGCCTGTTCATCTCGCACCTTGGCGGCCTGCTGCCGCTGCATCGGCTGGTGCACCCGATGCTTCGCATCGCGCTGTTGCCGCGGCCTGATCTGCTGAACCGGCTGTGCGCACTGGCGATCGCCCGCCGGCCTGGCGTGCTGCGCAGTTGCATCGATCGCCAGGTGCGTGAGTCGATGCGCCTCGCGCTGCTCGAGATGTTCGATCCGCTGATGCAGCTGAGCCGGCAAGGCCGGCCGGTGGATGAAGCCACTGCCGGCTGGTCGCCCATCATCTGGGCCTGTGTCGGCTATGTCGATTGGCAGCAGACGCGGCCGCGGGCCGAAGACGTTCGGGTCCACCAACTGGTGCGCCTGTCTTTGCCCAAGCGCATGCTGGAAGGCATCAGCAGCCAGAACCCGGTGCCTGCAGAGAAAAGTACCGAACAAGCCTTGGCTGCATTAAAAGACATGGGAGTGGTTTGGTCATGATGATCTGGATGCCAACGGCGCTGGGTGACATGGGGGTCGAGCACGGTGTGCTGCGCGCCGCCGATGCCCAGCAAGCCCTGAGTTTTGAAGACACGCGCAGTCAGTTGTCGCGCATGGCTGAAGAGGCGCTGGAGCAGGCACGACAGCAGGCCGAGCAAATCGTTGCGCAAGCGAATGCGCAGGCCGATGCGCTGATCGAGCAAGCCCATGCATCGATCGATGAGGCGCGCAATCAAGGTTATGCCGAAGGGGAGGCACGGGCCCTCAACGAATGGCACGAGCGGCAGGCCCGGCAAACGCTGAAGCGATCGACCGAAGTGCGTGGCATGAATGTGAAGCTGGCCGAGGTGGTGACCTCGGCCGTCGAGCGCATCGTCCATACCGAAGGCCGCACGGCCTTGTACCAGCGTGCATTGAAGAGCGTTCAGACCTTATCTCGGCAAGCAACGGCCATGACCTTGCGTGTGGGGCTGGGCGACATCGACGCGGCACAAGACAGCATCGCCTCGATCGCTTATCTGCAGGAGGCCGGGCTGACGCTGGAAGTGGTGGTCGACTCAAGCTTGCCGCCTGGCAGCTGCGTTTTCGAGTCGGATGTCGGCGTGGTCGATGCCAGCCTGCATACGCAGCTCAACGCATTGAAAGCAGCGATGGAACGCGCGGTGCGCCGCGCGATTGTCGAGACGCCGCCTGAGCAGATCCTCGGTCAGGATGACGATGCACAGGACGAGCAGGGGCAACAGGAAGAGCAGGCACGACACTACGCCCAAGCGCAATACGATGAGCAGGCGCAAGACGACAAGCAAGCGCAAGAGAGCGAGTTCGGATACGAGGATGGGCATGAGGCCGATGAAGAGGCGGACGCCGATCGCGACGCCGAGATAGACGCCGATCACTATGCCGAGGTGGACACCGCCGACGCAGAAACCGACAGGGAAGCTTCGTCATGAACCCGAGAGACATCAGCGATTGGATGGAGCTGGAACTCTCCAGCAGCGACATCCTGAGCCGCAACGGCAAGGTGGTCGAAGTGGTGGGAACGCTGGTGCGTGCCACGGGCCTGAGCGTCAAGCTGGGTGAGATGTGCCACTTGATCGAGCCCAACGGCAAGCTGCTGCAAGTGGCGGAAGTGATCGGCTTCTCGAACGGCCAAACGATTCTGTCGCCCTTCGGTTCGATCCTCGGTGTGAGCGCGGGGCAGACGCAGGTCGTGGGCCTCGGCCGCATCCAGAGCGTGCCGGTCGGCAACGAATTGCTCGGCCGTGTGGTCGACAGCCTGGGCCAGGCCATCGATGGCGGCCCGCCATTGCAATGCAGCGAATCGCGCCCGGTGTTTGCCATGCCGCCAAGCCCGATGGAGCGCGAGATGATCGAGCATCCGCTGGCCACCGGCGTGAAGATCATCGACGGCTTGATCACCTTGGGCGAAGGTCAGCGGGTCGGCATCTTCGCGCCGGCCGGTGTCGGCAAGAGCACCTTGATGGGCATGCTGGCGCGCGGCACGCAATGCGACATCAGCGTGATCGCGCTGATCGGCGAACGCGGCCGGGAAGTCCGTGAGTTCATCGAAATCATTCTCGGCAAGGAAGGCATGGCGCGTTCGGTCGTGGTGTGCGCGACCTCCGATCGTTCGTCGATCGAGCGGGCCAAGGCAGCCCATGTGGCGACCGCGATCGCCGAGTACTTCCGCGACCAAGGGCTGCGCGTCTTGCTGATGATGGATTCGCTGACCCGGTTTGCGCGGGCGCAGCGCGAGATCGGCCTGGCCGCTGGTGAGTCGCCGGCACGGCGAGGTTATCCGCCTTCGGTGTTCGCCGAGATTCCCCGCCTGCTGGAGCGTACCGGCATGGGTGCGACCGGCTCGATCACCGCGCTTTACACCGTGCTGGCCGAAGACGACAGCGGCAGCGACCCGATCGCCGAAGAAGTGCGAGGCATTCTCGACGGCCACATGATCCTGTCGCGCAAGATCGCCGCGCGCAATCAATACCCGGCGATCGACGTGCTGGGCAGCCTGAGCCGGGTGATGTCGCAGATCGTGCCGCCCGAGCACCAGCAGGCCAATGGCCGGCTGCGCAAGCTGATGGCCAAGTACGACGAAATGGAAATGTTGATCCAGATGGGTGAGTACCGACCGGGCAACGACGAGCTGGCCGACGAGGCGGTGCAGAAGAACGAAGCGATCCGCGCGTTCCTGAACCAGGCCACCAGCGACTTGTGGCCCTACGAGAACACGCTGGATGAACTGGCGGCGTTGGTCAGCTGATGTTGACCCTTCGTTCGCTGAAGACGCTGCTCTGGGTCAAGGAGCGGCGGCTCAAAGAG
>CAHJWV010000644.1 GCA_903643055.1 Burkholderiales bacterium
TTCACGCCACCTGCAAAGCCTCGCTCGGGCCGAAGAACTCATGGTGCAGCTGAGCCGCCGGAACGCCCAAGGCCAGCGCGCTCGAGTAAATCAATTGCATGAAAGGCTTGGGCCCGAGAAAGTAGAGGTCC
This sequence comes from Burkholderiales bacterium, assembly GCA_903643055.1. The sequence continues at coordinate 132 of CAHJWV010000644.1, forward strand.
ACATTGCGGTCGCTGGGCAGTTGCTGCGCCAGGAATTGCGCGGTCACCGGGCCGATGGCATGCGGCAGATCACTGCTGCGCGGCGCATCGTAGAGATAAGCCACGCGGATGTGCTCGTGCGCCGCCGCCAGCTCATCGACCCGCGCCCGAAAGGCATGCACGCCACCATGGCGCGCGGCGTGGATGAAATGGATCGGCCGGCGGCTGGCCGCCACCGACTCCAGCATGCTCATCGCCGGTGTGAGGCCAACGCCACCCGTCACCAGCACCAGTGGGCGCTTCGATTGCGCGTCGAGCACAAACTCACCGCACGGCGCCTGCGCTTGCAGCTCGGTCCCGACCTGAACCTCGTCGTGCAGCCAGTTCGAGACCTTGCCTGCGGACTCGCGCTTCACGCTGATGCGGTACCAGGGTTTGCCGGGCGCATCAGACAGCGAATAGTTGCGGCGAATCGGCTCGCCATCGATGTTCAAAACCAACGTCAGGTACTGCCCGGGCTGAAAGACCATCAGCGGCCGGCCATCCACCGGTTCGAGATAGAACGAAGTGATCAGCTCGCTCTCGGCTTCTTTTCGCACCACGCGCAGCCCGCGTGTGCCGCGCCAGCCGCCGGCCTGCGCCGCATGACCTGCGTAGACCTGCTCTTCCGCACCCATGAGAATCTGCGCCAGCGCACCATAGGCCTCGCCCCAGGCGGCAATGATGTCATCGGTCGCGATCTCGCCCAGCACCTCGCGAATGGCCTGCAGCAGGCATTTGCCGACGATCGGGTAATGCTCGGGCAGCACGCCCAGCGCCGCATGCTTTTGCACGATGCGCGGCAGCACCGGCGCAAGCGCCTCCAGCCGGTCGATGTGGCTGGCGTAGGCCAGCACCGCGCCCGCCAATGCGCGCGCCTGACTGCCCGAAGCCTGGTGCGAGGCATTGAAGAACGCCTTGACCTCCGGGTGATCACGGAACATCAGCGCATAGAAGTGCGTGGTGATGGCTTCACCCTGATCTTTCAGCACTGGCACGGTGGCTTGGATGAGGGCAATGGTGGCGGGCGAGAACATGAGCAGCTCCGAAGGTTGGAAAGACGATCACCTCAACTCAATAAGCGTGCCGGGATGAAAAGCAGCGGTAAGCCGTTGATTTGAGGTGGAACCCATTCCGCGGTTGTTAGGATGACCGCCCAACGTGATGTCAATCTGACCCGCCCGCTGTCTTCATGACCACCTCCCTCTTTGACACAGTCGTTGACCTCGTTGTCGAGCCCAGCCGCTTTCAAGACTTGCTGACCGCCGTGCGCGAGCTGGTGCGTTGCGATGCCACCGCCCTGCTGCGCCTGCAAGGCGATGCGCTGGTGCCGCTGGTGGTGGACGGCTTGAGTGACGAAGCGCTGGGCCGCCGCTTTCCGGTGTCGGCCCATCCCCGGCTGGCGCAGTTGCTGGTCAGCCCGCAGGGCCTGCGCTTTGATGCCGACAGCCGCCTGCCCGATCCGTATGACGGCTTGATTGAAGGCCAGCCGGAGTTGCTTGCGGTCCACGATTGCATGGGCGCGCCGCTGCATCACCAAGGCGTGCTGTGGGGGCTGGTGACGCTCGACGCACTGAACCCTTCGGCCTTCAGCACCGTCACGAAGGCCCAGCTGCAAGCCATCGTCAGGCTGCTCGAAGCCGGCATTGCGGCCCAGGAGACCATCGATGCGATGCAGCGCCAAGCCGCCCAGGAGCAAGTGCGCAGCCGCGCCTTGCGCTCCTCCAGCCAGCCACGGCAATTGCTCGGCAAGAGCGCGGCGATGCTGCAACTGCTGCGTGAGATCGAGACCGTTGCAGCGTCGGACCTGACCGTGCTGATCCTCGGCGAGACCGGCGTCGGCAAAGACCTTGTTGCGCAGCAGCTGCATCGGTGTTCCGCCCGGCGCGATCAATTGCTGGTGCAGGTCAACTGCGCGGCGCTGCCGGAAACGCTTGCCGACAGCGAACTCTTCGGTCACAAGAAGGGTGCTTTCAGCGGTGCGTCGCAAGACCGTGTTGGCAAGTTCGAACTGGCCCACCGCGGCACGCTGTTTCTCGATGAAATCGGCGAGCTGCCGCTGAGCGTGCAGGCCAAGCTGCTGCGGGTGCTGCAAGGCGGCGAACTGCAACGCCCCGGCAGCGACCAACAGCTGCGGGTGGATGTGCGGGTGCTGGCTGCGACCAACCGCGATCTGCGCGCTGAGGTCGCGCAGGGGCGCTTCCGGGCTGACCTGTACCACCGGCTCTCGGTCTATCCACTGCATGTACCGGCCTTACGCGAACGCGGCCGCGATGTGCTGGCGCTGGCCGGTGGCTTTCTCGAAGAGAACCAGCATCGCCTCGGCGCCCGCAACCTGCGGCTGTCACCCGACGCTGCAGCGGCGCTGCTGGCGCACGACTGGCCTGGCAATGTGCGCGAGCTCGATCACCTGATCAGCCGCGCAGCATTGCGCGCGCTGCCCGAACCCGGCCGCAGCAACCGCTGGATCGGCATCGAGACGCATCACCTGGCGCTCGGCCCTGCTGCGCCATCGGCAACACCGCCGGCCACGTCAGGGCAGACGCTGAACCCGGGCCAGACGTTGCGCGAAGCGACCGAGGCCTTTCAGCGCCAATGGCTCACTGCCGCGATGGCCCGCCATGGCGGCTCGATGGCCAGCGCAGCGCGTGAAGCGGGCATCGACCGCAGCAACTTCCTTCGCCTGGCGCGCCGATTGGGGCTGAAGGCCACCGCCGATCAAAGTTTGCCGCAGGCCTGAAACCACCAGCCCCCACCCATTGACCGGGGGCCGCGAATTTCAGGTGCCCGCGCCCACCGCCGGATCTCTACCCGGAGGTTCCAGCGCATCCTTGGGAATCGCCGCTTCGGGCCGCGACAGCAGCACCGATTGCGGTGTCGACAGCGCAATGCCCACATCTCGCAGGCGCGTCAGCACGTCGAACAACAATGCGCTGCGCGTCGCATAGGCCGCACGCGGCGAGCTGACGAAGCCGGTCGCGTTGAACACCAAGCGGCCGTTGTCGATGCCGTCCAGCGCAACGCTCGGCTCGGGCTGCTTCAGCACATCGGCATGGGCCTTAAAGGCCTCGAGCATCAAATCGCGCACCTGCTGCGGGTCGGTGCTCAGCGGCATCGGCAGCTTGATCTGCACGAGGCCCAACGGGTTCGCATGCGTCACGTTGCGAACGGTCTTGGTGATGAATTCCGAGTTCGGCACGATGACCGTCGAGCGGTCACCCATCTGGATCTCGGTGGCCCGCACATTGATGCGGCGGATGTCGCCTTCAACGCCTCCCAGCGACACCCAATCGCCTACCTTCACCGGCCGCTCGGCCAGCAGGATCAAGCCCGAAACAAAGTTCTGCACCACCGCCTGCAAGCCGAAACCGATGCCCACTGACAAGGCGCTGGCCACCCAGGCAATGCGCTCCAGGCCGATGCCCATTGCCGACATCGCCAGCGCCACCGCCATCACCGTGCCGGCATAACCGAACAGCGTGCTGGTGGAGGTTTGCATGCCGGCATCGAGCCGCGTCGTCGGCAGGTAGCGCTGAGTGAACCAGCGCTGCACCACCTTCACTGCGGCCAGGCACAGCACCAGCACCAGCAGCGCCTGCAACACCGCGGTCGGGCGCAACTGCACCTCGCCGATCGAGATGCCGCCCTGCCATTGCTCGGCGCGGCGGAACAACTCCTCTGGGCCTTCACCGAAGCGTGCCAGCAGCAGCATCAGCGCCACCAGCGCGATCACCACCCGGCCCAGGCCAGAGAGCAGCACCGCGATCTGGTTGCGCACCCGCGGCTCCATCGGCTCGCCATCCTTGTCGGTCTGCGCCGAGGCCAGCACCGCCATCACCACGTCGTCGAACAGCACGCCGATCAGATAGGCAAAGCCCAGCACCACCGCCATCCACACCACCTGCTTGACGACGAAGCTGGCGAAGGCCACATAGCCGACCAGCGCGCAGATCAGGCTGGCCGTCAGCACCAGCCAGCTCGCGCCGACCAACAGGCTGATCCACAACGGGCGGGGCGGGCTGCGCAGGGCGGGCTGCTCACCTTGCGCCTCGGCCTTGCCCTCGTCTTGCAAGGCCTGGCGACGCAAGCGCTCCATGCGCATCAGCGCCAGCGCGAGTGACAGGCCCAGCGCCAACGACACCAGCAACTCGGTGGCCACCGCGGTGGCCAGGCTCACGTGGATCAAGGCGGCGAGCCGCTGCGTCATCGCCGCCAACACGATCATCACTGCCAGTTGCGATGGCAGCCAGCGCAGGCGCAGCGCCGCCGCATCGGGCATCGGCGTCAGGCGCCAGGTCGGGTGCTTTGGTGACAGCACCGCGCGGCCCAGGCCGGTGATCAGCCCACCGAACCAGATGATGCCCACCAGGCTGGACAACAGGCTGGCGCTGGCCTCCGGCAGCGGCTGGCCCCAGGTCAAGCCGGCATGCAGCACCTGCACCGCCAAACCTGGCAAGCAGGTTGACAGCGCCAGTTCGCTCAACGCATGTAATGAGCGCCGCATCCGCCCCACCGGTGCGCGGGTAGAAATGAGATGCAGCGCCAGGCGGTGGATCGGCCGGCGCACCCACCATAAGAAGCCCAGCATCAACACCACCCCCAGCCACACCCACAGCGGCTTGCCCGTTACCGCCTGGCGCAGCTCGCGGCCGAACGCGCTGAGCTTCTCGGTATCGGTCGGCCATTCCTGATTCAGCTCGGCCCAGAAGCGCGGCGTCAAGACCGATGCCGTGCGCTCACCCAGCTGGGCACGCTGGCGCGCGCGCCGCTGCTCCAGCACATCGGCCGCCGCCTGTTCGCCCTCCACCGCCAGCAGGCGCGCCAGCTTGGCCTGCGCGTCGAGCGTGCTGCGCTTCTTGTCGAGCTGGGCACGTTGCGCAGCGATGTCGGCGGTCTCCTTCGCGCCGGCTGTCAAGGTACCGAGTTCGGCGAGGCGCGCCTCTACGCCTGCAAGTTCCGGGGTGATGGCCGCGGCAGCGTCTTCGGCGGTGGCCCGGGTGGCCAGCAGCGTGGCGCGCAACTCGGCGAACTCGGCGTCGCCCATGCTTTCGCGCGGCCGCTTCTGCGCCGCATCGATCTGCACGCGCAGCTTGTCGAGCGTCGCGTCCACATCGGCGAGTTGCATCTCCGCGCGGGCCAGGCCCATCAAAGAGAAAGTGAACAGCAGGCCCAGGATCAGGCGGCTGAGCCAGCCGGGGCGGCGCGGCGAGTTCAAAGCATCAATCGGCATGGCGGTGAGGTACGGGTGAAATGACCGGCCCGGCGGACCGGTCTGGCTTGAATGGAAGCGAGGCAACCTGCTGGGGCTTGGCAAAGGCCCGGCGGGTCGCTGTCGATTGTGCCGGCCTCGCGGCCACCCGGCCCGCCGCTGCATCGCCCTGGCCTCGGCCGCTTAGGGTGCCGCCGCGCTGTCCCGCATCAACCCGCTTGGCAGCAGGCGCTAATTTCATACTTGAGCGTCATCAGAGACGGCACGTGCTCACCCTTCTGACGCGAGGGTTCGGCTTGTCGACCCTGGCCCCTCGGTGGGAGACTGCCGCCATGGATCAACGCTCACCCTCCCTCGATCCGCACTCCCACACCTGGTTGGAGCTCGGAGAAGTGCAACGGCTGCTGCTCGATTCCTACCCTGGCATCGTGCTGGGCTTGGGGCTGGACGGGCGAATACGCTGGCTCAACCCGGCCGGCGCCGAGCGCCTGGGCTACAGCCTCACCGAACTCAACGGCCGCGATCTGATTGGCTCGCTGATTCATCCCGAAGACCTGGCGCAGCGCGCAGCGCAGCTGTCGGAGGAATTCGGCGAGCTGATACCTAACGATGTCGGCGTGCTGAGTGTCCGGCTGCGGCATGGCGCCAGTTCCGACGAGCACGATTGGGCACTGCGCCACCGCGATGGCTCGCTGCGGCCGGCGCGGCTGTCGGTTGGCGCACTGCGCGACCACCATGGCCACGTCACCGGCTGGATCATTGCCGAGCCGGCCACCCGCGCTGGCGGAGAGGTGCGGCCGGCGCTGTTTCATCACGACAGCCTGACCGGCCTGCCGACGCGGGCCGTGCTGGCCGATCGGGCCGAAATGGCGATCCAGCGCGCAAGCCGCCAACAAAGCGTGGTGGCCTTGATGCTGATCGAGATCGTCGGCTTCGACGCTTTGTGCGAAGAGATGGGCCCGAGCGTCGGCGACGACGTGCTGCGCGCGACGGCCAGCCGGCTGCACTTCGAATTGCGCAAGACCGATACCGCAGTGCGTCTGGACCGCGGCCAGTTCGCCGCGATGCTGGTCGACCTGCATCAGGCTGAAGAGATTCCAGGCGTCACCGCCAAGATCCAGCAGGCCTTATCGGCGCGGGTCAATGTCGGCGTCGGCCTGGTTCACCCGAGCGCGCGCATCGGCGTGGCCTGGTTCCCTGCCCATGGCGATCAACTGCTGCCGCTTTTGGAAAAGGCCGAGGCCGCGATGGCCGGCATCACGTCAGCCCAAGGGGGCTTGGCCTTGGCGCCCTTGCCGAGCGAATAACGACGGGCCGCCAGAAGCGGCAGACAACGAACGGCGCATGACAGCGCAGCGGCGTTGACGCGCTGGTGGTTAGCCCTGCCAAGGGCTGACACAGTCGGCGGGCGCCTGCGAGCCATCGCGCTGCCCGAGCCAGTGCGCTCTGTCCGCGGCGATGCCAGGCCGTGGGTTGAGATGCGTCCGCTCTTGGCGCTACCACCGCGGCGCGGCCCATGCCAAGCAGCGCACGCCGCATCGTTTTTGCAGCCGTCAAGCCCCGACCCTTTCCAGCTCGCGCCCACTTGCGCCACAGGCTGTTTATTCATACAGTAGTACCGAACGAACATTCGGAAGCGAAGCATGGCAGCCTCTCAAGACGACAAGCACCTCGCGCACCTGCGAACCCACTGGCAGCGGCATCAAAGCTTTCCGTCGCTGGCCAAGCTGGGTGAGCTGCTGGGCATGTCATCCACCGGTGCGGTGTTCGAGATGGTGAGCCGCCTCGCCGAGGAAGGCTATCTGGCACGCAAGGAAGGGCGCGTCGCACCGGGCGATCGTTTCTTCGAATACCCGGTGCTCGGTACGGTGCGCGCGGGCCTGCCTCAACCAGCGTCGCAGCAGGGTTGGGAATCGATGTCGGTCGAGAGCGTGCTGATCCGCGAACCTAACCGCACAACGATGTGCCATGTGCGTGGTGATTCGATGAAAGACGCCGGCCTGCTCGATGGCGATGTCGTCATCGTCGAGATGCAATCGGCCGTCGAGCCGGGCGACATCGTCGTCGCCGAAGTCGATGGCCAATTGACGGTCAAGTACCTGCGCAAGAAGGCCAAGACCGGCGCCTTCTTCCTGGAAGCGGCCAACCCGGCTTATGGGCCGATCGACGCGGTCAGCTCGCTGGAGATCGTCGGCCTGGTCACCGGCTCCTTCCGAACTTTCAAGCCACGGAGGTAAGCCACTGAACACCTCCCAGCCGCGCGGCTGAACCGCGACTTCCGTCGATCGAAATCCGGCACTCGCGCAAGCGAGGGGCGCAGCTTTGACTCTTCAACCCGCTCGGGCCAGCGTGCTGGCGGAGCTTTGCCAGGAGACACCCAGATGCAAACGCAAACCCGACCCACCGTCGTGACATTCGTCGTCACCCACCGCGACACCCGCCCCACCCGAGTCGTCGAGCGCTGGCGGGCCGACTTCGACCTGCCTGCGCGCAGCAGCAGCGGCGACATTGCCATCGCGCTGCTCGATGAGCTCAACGGAGAGAAACGCCCGGGCGTGATCAGCCGCCAAGACAGCACCGACATCGGCATCGTCGAATTGGCGGTTCGCACCATCCACATGGCACGCGGCGAAGCACGCGGCCTGCTGAGCGGCATGCTGTACCCGCAACTCTGGGACCGTGTCGACTTCACGATCACCTCGTACAGCCATTCGCCGGTCGACAGCCGATGGCTGCGCCTGGCGATCGATGCGATGAACCCGCAGACCCTCACCGTGCACTTCGACGATCAGGGCTGCGTGGGCCGCACCCAACGCAGCCGCACCGATGCCGACGCCGACCCGATGCATGTGGCAGCCAGCGAAGCCTTGAACGGCACCTGGCGCATCGGCGGCATCACTGCCCACCGCGTTACGACGGCAGGTGCACGCAGCCGCACCCGTCCGCCCACCTTGCATGCGGCGTTGAACTGAGTTGCCAGCCAGGCGTGATTGCAGTGGCTCGGATGCCCGACGACATGCCGTCATCCGCCGGAGTGACTGTGGCACAGCCGTTTCGGATGCGGGCGGGCTTGCTTTTTCAACACGCTCAACACGCGGCTGGCCGCTTGGTCAACACGCGGATGGCCACTTGGCCTGGCCTGTTGGGTACCCAGCGGCCAGCCACGCGACCTGCCCGAGAATTCAGGCCGACTTTGCTGGCCTGGCCCGATGAATCCCTCTTCCCCCCTCACTGCCGCCGCGGCAAAAACGTTGACTCGATTGCGCATGGGCGCATTGCAGGGCAGCACCCACCTGGATCTGCGAGGCTGCGGCCTGTCGGAAATGCCGATCGAGGTACTGGCCTTGGCCGATACGCTGCAGGTGCTGGACCTGTCCGGCAATGCGCTGAGTTCGTTGCCCGAGGGCCTGGCGCGCATGTCGCGGCTGCACACCGTGTTTGCCTCCAGCAACCGCTTCACCGAGTTGCCGCCGGTGCTGGGCCGCTTGCCTCTGCTGGACACCCTGGGCTTCAAGGCCAACCAGATTGCCGAGGTTCAAGCCTCGGCCTTGGCGCCGACGCTGCGCTGGCTGATCCTGACCGACAACCGCATCACCGCATTGCCATCGACGCTCGGCGATTGCAGTCGGATGCAAAAGCTGATGCTGGCAGGCAATCGCCTGAGCCGTTTGCCGATCGGCATCCATCGCCTGCAGCGGTTGGAGCTGCTTCGTTTGTCGGCCAACCTTTTCGAGCGCGCACAAGACGCGTTGCCCGATGAGCTGCTGGCCTTGCCGAAGCTCGCCTGGCTGGCCCACGCCGGCAATCCGTTCAGCCAGGCGCGTGAGCTTGCGGCGCGCGCCTCAACCGTCTTTGCCGACGCGATCGGCGCAACAGCGGCCAACCCAAAAACAATCGATATCGAACCGATCGGCACCCGAGTGATCGCCTGGAGCGAGCTCAGCCTGCAAGGCTTGCTGGGCGAGGGCGCGTCGGGTCACATCCACGCTGCGCGTTGGCAACCCGCGCACGGACCTGCGCAAGAGGTAGCGCTGAAACTGTTCAAGGGCGCGCTGACCAGCGACGGCCTGCCCGAAAGCGAGATCTCAGCCACCTTGGCCGCCGGTGCGCATCCGCACCTGATGGGCGCGCTGGGCGTGCTGAGTGGCCATCCTCAAGGAACGGCCGGCCTCGTGCTGCCACGCCTGGCCTCGCACTGGGCGCCGTTGGCCGGTCCGCCCAGTATGGCGAGTTGCAGCCGCGACGTTTACCAAGACGGCCTGCGCCTGCCTGCCGCACAGGCCACGGCCATCGCCCAAGCCGCCAGCGAGGCATTGAGCCATCTGCATTCGCGCGGGCTCAGCCATGGTGATCTGTATGCGCATAACCTGCTGGTAGACGGGCATGGCCAAGCGCTGCTGAGCGATTTCGGTGCGGCGTCTTTCCTTCCCACCGACGCGCCGGAAAAATCATCCGCGTTGCAAGCCATCGACCGCCGCGCTTTGAATATCTTGGTGGCTGAACTGGCTCAACATTGCGACGCACCGGCCGCAGTGCTGGCCGCAATTTGACATTCGCGGCGCAGCGGCCGATCGTTCGCAGCAAAACCATGGCATTCGAACAGCAAGACCGTTCTCGTTCTCTCGCTCACCTGGAGGTGTGCTCAACCCAATCCGTTCAACCCTCATTGACCTCACCATGAATCACCTGCCCCACCCTCACCTGGCCTTCCTCGTGCTGCTCGTGCTGCTCGTGCTGCTCAGCGCTCGCAGCAGCACGACCTCAACAAACAGCGTGCCGGAATACCAAAAGCACCAAGTGCAGTGGAAGGCGAAAACGGCAAGACGATCTACTTCCAGAACGAAATGCCTTACGACGTGCCGAACCAATCTGCATGGATCAGCAGCGCCGGCAACGGCTATGCGGCCTACAAGGTCGGTGACAACGTCAAGACGTACGAAGGCTGGGGCCTGGGCGCCTATTGCTTCTTCAACGTGAACAACAGCGTCAACGCGCTGCACGGCTTTGAACTGCCTAACACCTCAGGTGTGCGTCTGCATGACGTGTTTACTGTGTCGCTCGGTGGCGTGGGCACGATCAGCCACGTCGTCAACAACACCGGCGAACTCGCCGAAGGCGCATCGACGATCCCGAAGAACCTGATCAGCTACCCCTGATCGGCCACTTGGAAGGGGCGGCTTGCCGCCTCTTTTGAACACTGGAACCTAAGTCGAAGTAGGCCTGCATGGTCTTGCCATGCAGGCCTTCGCGTTGCGACAGGCGGACGCCTCGGATTTTTGAATCACATTCAATATCCGAATGCCGACCCATGTGATGATCGAGACGAACACGAAGGCGATAAAGATCAGTAAAAGCAGTTCGATATCAGCGGCTTCGTCTTGAGTCTTTGCAAGCGACACGATGAAGTTGTCGAGCGGCTTGTTCAGCAGACTTGGAAAACTATGGGGGTACACATACCAAAGCTTTGTCAGCCCAAGACTCAACGCAAGATCCGCAACAACGACAACGATGCTGCGGGAGAGCTTTTTCATCGAACGTCGATTGCCGCGAACGGCGCCAACTCGCTGCCATGAATGGTTCCGGCCGTCGCCTTGTGCAACAGCTGACTGATCATCATAAAGTGAGACTTTTCGGGGATCGTGATACAGCCAAGACCGAAGCCCCCACCGCGCCCGCCAGGATGAAGTCGGAAGCTGCCGCGTTTCGCGTTTTCGCACAACGTCTCGTCATCAAGCTGACCATCGTCCGCGTAGAGCGCAAACCAGTCTGCATGGCCATTGAACATGTCGCGGACCGCGCCGAGCCCGCCACCTGACTGTCGGGTAATAACGTAGTACCGACCTTCTGGAATAGGACCAGAGCTTGCAACGCACATCGCTGAACGCCTGTTGCGGTTGTCACCGAAGCCTGAGAATGCGGGCCAGACACTAGCGCCGATTCTGAGCGTACTCATTTGTTGCCCATTGAGTAAAAATTCGCCACCGAGGATATACCCTCCTTACAGTAATTGGGCGGGAGGATAGTAGCAAGCCATTTTCCTTGCTGATTTATCACTGGTGCCTGGTGGGCTTACTGCAGGTTTCCTTTTTGCTCGTGAACATCAATGCGAAGCACGGCATGGCGGTCGGAAACCTTCGCTTGATCCGCTTGCATCAATCCGAAGATTCAGTCAGCCCCCATCTTCGTTGAAGGGACGATTGTTTTGTCGATCCAGCCACCTACAAGCGCGGCAAGGCCGCACTGCACTCCGGCTGCTCGAAGACCCAGCTCATGAACTGACGGTGTTCGGCATGGAGAATCACGTCGGCCTGTCTATGGCCACTCTTCTCTGCCTCGAAGCCCGATTGAAAGAAGACTTCATAGATCGGTGTGGTCACAACCCAGCGCCCGGCATCGCGGTTATCTCGCTTCATCGCATAGCGGTCGGTGACGCGCTGGCTGAGATAAGACAGCTGGCCGGGGTTGACGGACAGCCGCCGCGAGATGCTGACCAGGCGATAACGCATCTCTTGCCCGCCTGCGAGCGGGTAGCCACGAAACCCGAGGAAAGCGCGAGAGCCATCCGGCAGCTGCAAGCTGGTGGTCGCCACGTCATGCTCTTCACAGCGGCCCTTGCGGCGATCCATGTCGACGGCCTCCAGCACGCCGAGCGCCCGGGTTTCCTCAATGCTCGAACCGAGACACACCTCGGCCAGACAAAAACGGCGGAGTTCGTTGACGGCCTGTTCGGCATCGCTCGCGTGCGCCTGACAGGCCAACACCGCCCAGAGGGCGGCCAGCATCCATCGCTTGCCGGGAATCAGAAACATGCCGGGGTCCTTTCATTGAAGACAGCTAACCTCGCAATTGACAGGCGCCACGCCTCGCCGAGTGACTGCGCTCAACTGTAGCGTCAGCTTGTGACGCTCAAGCGCCGCCATGGAGCATGGCTTCCTGAATGACCGCATGAAGCCTATCTCTTATCCGGACCCAGAGGAATAGGCAGACCGCCCCGGCCGGGCAAGAACGGGCCGCACAGAATCCGGCCGTGGCAGGCCCAAGACCCTGGAGCATCACAAAAAGCAGTTCGGCCCCTCCGAACCGGACCGCTTTGAAAAGCCTTACAAGGTGACAGATCTTGTTGCTGAAAATTCTTGTTCAAGCGCAGAGCGAGCCCTAGCATCGACGGGCTCGCTGGCTGTCGATGCCAGCGCAAGCACGCGTTCGGATTCACCCGATCTCGGACCCGTCACAAGCGGGCCGGATAGTGGTTCCGGCTCCCTTCATCTCATCAGGAAATCAAAGATGCGCTTTCATACCTTGGCCGCGGTGTGCGTGGGAATGCTCGCCCTGGGCTCCGCTGCACACGCCGGCGAAAAGATCTGGATCAGCTTGGGCGACGCCGCTCTGGCACAGTTGCAAAAGCACACCACCGCGCAGGTAGCCGCCAGCGTGAAGGCACCTGCGGCACCTGCGGCACCCGCCGCCCTCACGGAAGACGGGCGTGCAAGCGCCGCTTCGGTAGCCACCGGCAAAATCCATCTGGTTCAAGTCGACGAAGACGTGCTCGTGCATCTGTCGGAATCGGTGCACCAGGAACTTCATCGCTGCGGCGGGTTCGTCTTCCATTCGACCCAAGCCGAAGGACTGGCCAGCTTGCAACGCGAGACGGGCCTGGTGCGCCGCGCCGCTGTGGCGACCGCCACGCGGCCCAGTTATGTGATCGACCAGCAAAGCGTGGTCACGCCGCTGCTGTCGCAAGTGCAGGCCAGCAACATCGCCCAGACCATCATCGATCTGTCGAACAACCAGAACCGCTACTACCAGAGCACCGCCGGTGTCGCCGCATCCGACTGGCTGAAACAACGCTGGACCACCCTCGCCAACGGCCGCAGCGACATCACGGTCGAACAATTCACACATGCCAGCTGGAAGCAGAAGTCGGTCATCCTGACGATCAAGGGCACCGACAACGCCAATGAAGTGGTCGTGCTGGGCGGGCACCTGGACTCGATCAACCCGTCGGGCCCTGGAGAAACGGCGCGCGCACCCGGCGCCGATGACGACGCTTCGGGCATCGCCAGCCTGACCGAGATCTACCGCACGCTGGTCGCGAACAACTACAAGCCGCGACGCACGCTGAAGTTCATTGCCTACGCCGCCGAAGAAGTCGGCCTGCGCGGCTCACAGGAAATCGCGAAGAGCTTCGCGAACGCCGGGACCAACGTGGTCGGTGTCATTCAATTGGACATGACGAACTACAAAGGTTCGGCCAACGACATCTATATCTATACCGATTACACCGACAGCCAGCAGAACACTTTCGTCACCAACCTCATCAAGACCTACCTGCCGACGCTGACCATCGGCACCGACAAGTGTGGCTATGGTTGCTCGGACCATGCATCATGGAACGCGCAAGGTTATGCGACCTCCATGCCGTTTGAAGCGGCGATGGGTGAAGACGACCCGTACATCCACACCGCCAACGACACCTACGCCAACTCCGGCGGCACGGCCGAGCACTCGCTGAAATTCGCCCGCATGGCCCTGGCTTATGCGGTGGAACTGGGGAGCGACGGTGGCAGCACCACCACGCCGCCGGTGGACAAGGTCGAAACCTTCAGCGGCAGCCTGGCCCGTAATCAGACAAAGAGCTTCGGGCCGTTCAAGGCGACGGCCAGCAGCAGCTTCAAGGTCAACACCACCGGCACCGGTGACATCGACCTCTACGCCAAGCGCGGCTCGGTGCCCACCACCGCCAGCTCCGATTGCAAATCGGAGGGCAGCAACGCCACGGAAACCTGCACGATCAACGTCACGACCGCGGGTGATGTGTATGTGCTGTTGAACGGCTACAGCGCCGGTAACTACAACCTGACGGTCACCTACCGGGCACCGTAAGCGTCATGCACGGGAGACGCTG
>CAHJWV010000645.1 GCA_903643055.1 Burkholderiales bacterium
TGCTCTTCCGATCTTGCATGTGGTCGTGCCGCAGGCGGGTCATGGCGTGATGGGCCTGGGCTGCATGCCCGATGTGATCTACCGGTTCATCGACGCCGCCGACGAGGCTCAGGCCGCGGTGGTCGATGCCGCCTGTGCGGCGGCCATTCCCCGCCCGCCGGCGTTCTTGCCGGTCGGCTCAGCCGGTGAGGTGGCGCGATGATTCGCATTGAAGAGGTCTCGAAGCAGTTTGTCGCGCCGCGCAGCGGCCCCTTCTGGCGGCGTACGCCGCCGCAGGTGGTGCAGGCGGTGAAGCAGATCAGCTTCACCGCGGCCGATGGCGCGATCACCGGCCTGCTGGGGCCGAACGGCGCCGGCAAGACCACGACGCTGCGCATGCTGGCCGGGCTCATCACGCCCGATGGCGGCCGCATGTCGGTTGATGGCATCGATGTCGCGAGCTGGCCGCGCGAGGCCTTGTCGCGCATGGGTGTGTTGAGCGATGCCCGCGGCCTGTACCCGCGGCTCACGGCGCGCGAGAACATCGTCTACTACGGCGAGCTGCAAGGCATGGCCGTTGACGCCGCCCAGGCGCGCGCCGAGGCCTTGGCGCAGATGCTCGACATGCGTGCCCTGCTCGACCGCCGCACCGATGGTTTCAGCCAGGGCGAGCGCATGAAGACGGCGTTGGCCCGCGTGCTGGTGCATGACCCGGCCCACATCGTTCTCGACGAGCCGACCAACGGCCTCGATGTGCTGGCCACGCGCGCGCTGCGCGAGACGCTGCGTTTTCTGCGCACGCCCGAAGGCGGCCGCAAATGCATCGTGTTTTCGACCCACATCATGCAAGAGGTCGAACGCCTGTGTGATCAGGTGATCGTGGTCGCCCACGGGCGCACGGTAGCCGCAGGCACCGTGCAAGAGCTGCTGCAGCAGACCGGCGAAACCGACTTCGAGGAAGCCTTCGTGCGCCTGGCCTTTGACAGCCCGACCGCCGTCCCCGAGAACCTTGTTCACTCCCAGGAGGCCGCATGAAGAGCCTGCAAACGGCGCTGGCCGTGTTTCGCAAGGAGTGGCGTGACGCGCTGCGTGACCGCCGCACCTTGATCGTCGTGCTGGTGTCCAGCGTACTGCTCGGGCCGCTGGTGCTGATTGCACTGTCGGGCCTGCTGGCCTCGTTCGAGGCGCAGGCCGAAAAGCGCGAGGTGTTGATCGCCGGCATGGAGTCGGCGCCGAGCCTGAAAAATTTCTTCGAGCGGCAGGCCTACACGGTGAAGCCGGCGCCGGCCGACTATGAGGCCTTGCTCATCGGCTCGAAGCTGCATGAAGCGGTGCTGGTGGTGCCCAAAAACTTCGAGGCCGATCTGCTGGCAGGCGACGTGCCGGCGCTCGAGGTGGTGTCTGACAGCGGCAACCGGCAGTCGCAGGCCGGTGCCAACCGCGTCATGCAACTGGTCAATGCTTTCGGGCGCGAGCGCGGCATGCTGGGCCTGCTGATGCGAGGCGTGTCGCCCGAGCTGCTGGCGCCGCTGCAAGTCAATGAGCGTGATCTCGCGAGCACCCAGTCGCGCGCGGCGCAACTGACCGGCATGCTGCCCTTCTTCGTCGTCATGGCCATGCTTTACGGCGCGCTGAATGCGGCGCTCGACACGACGGCTGGCGAGCGCGAGCGTGCGTCGCTCGAACCGCTGTTGATGAACCCGGCGTCCCGGGTCGCGCTGGTGATTGGCAAATGGGGCGCGGTCACCGCGCTGGCGGTGTTGATTGCGGTGTTGAGTTGCATGAGCTTTCTGCCGGCGCAATGGCTGCTGCGCAGCGACACCTTGCAGGCGATGTTCCAGTTTGGTGTCTACGAAGCCGTGATGTTCATCGCGGTGTTGCTGCCGCTGGCCGCGGCCCTGGCGGCCGCGCTGATGGCGGTGGCCATTCGCTGCAAAAGCTTCAAGGAAGCGCAGGCCAGCAGCACGGTGGTGGTGATGGGCATCTCGATGCTGCCGATGGTCACGCTTTTCAATCAAAGCGGCGAAGCCCCATGGCACCTGTGGGTGCCGGCGCTGGCGCAGTACACGTTGATGACGCGGGTGTTGAAGGGCGAGAGCTTCGGTGTGGAACAAGCGCTGATACCACTGCTGGTGTGCACGGTGCTGGCCGTGGTTTGCACCTCATTCGTTGCGCGCACGCTGCGCAGTGCAGCGGTGCGATAGGCCCGTGGGGCTTTGGGCCCGTGACCTTGCATTGAGGCCCGGCCAAGCGCGGCATCATGTCGGGATGCGCACCAACCCCTCTTTTACTGCGTCACAGATCCGCTGGCGCAGCTCCCGCATCGAAGGCCTGAGCGTGATCGAACTGGCCCGCATTTACCGTGTTCGCCAGGAGATCTTCGTGATCGAGCAGAACTGCGCCTACCTCGATGCCGACGAATTCGACGAACAGTCTTATCACCTGGCCGCATGGTCCGCGCAGCATGCGCTGCCCGTGGCCTATGCGAGATTGGTGGACCCCGGCTTGAAGTACGCCGAGCCGTCGGTCGGGCGTGTCGTTACCTCCGGCGTGGCGCGTGGAACCGGGCTTGGCCGCGAGCTGGTCAAGCGGATGATCGAGCTGTCGGCGCAAGTTCACCCCGGCTGGGGCATCCGCATCTCGGCGCAATCCCGGCTGATCCGGTTCTACGGTGAGTTGGGCTTCGAGGCCGTCGGCGAGGACTATCTGGAAGATGGCATCCCGCACATCGAGATGCTGCGGCCGGTGTGAACGAAAGGGTGCGGGCTCGTGGTGAACGCGGTACTGGCTGACGCGGCTCAGCTGTCGACGTGGGCCAATGCGCGCTGCACCTCGGATTGCCAAGGCAGCGCATGCACCAGCTCGTTCAGTCGCATCGCGACTTCAAAGCTCGTTAGGGCCTCGCCTTGCGAACCCACGAGATGAAGATTGGTCACGAGCCCGAAGGGGTCGGCCATCACGAAGACGCCTTCTTGCAGCTGCACCCAATCCCAGGCCACGCCAGCTGCGCCGTCGTTGGCCGGAATGCCCCACAGGGTCTGACCGGTGCTGGGGGCGTCTTGGTCGCCGGCGTTCATCACGCGAGTTCCCAGGTGGACGAACTGGAGCAGTGGCGCGCGGTTGGCCAGACAAGTCACGGGCGGCCAAGCGCAGACGATCCATACTGGAGGCGTCTGAGGGAGAAGGGTGTGAGCGGCAAGCATTTCGGAGGCGTTTGATGGTTTCAGAATAATGTGGTCAAGTGCTGCTTCTGAACAGCTGTAAGACCTGTCAGCTGTAAGAGGTATCAGGTGTAAACCTTGTCAGGGTGCGCGGCCGTCTCGATGGTCCATACATGCACCAGCAGGCCCTAGAGCGATGGACGGAACATGCTTCAAAGTGACTATCTGTCGGTACTCGAAGCGAGGAGTCGGGACGATTTCCAGTCGGAGCTCGTTCGCTTCACCAAGCAGTTGGGCTTCGAGACAGTGACCGCGATGGCGGTGATCGATCATTTCCTTGGTGAACCCGAGTTCATTACGATCGATAACACGCCCGCGGCTTATCGCGCGACCTTCCACGACCGCAATAACGGCAAGCGCGACCCCGTCATGCAGCATTGCAAGACCAAGAGCGTGCCCATCATCTGGGACCAGTCCACGTACACCAACGTCGACCAGGGCGACAAATGGGAACAGCAAGCACGCTTCGGTTATCGCCACGGCATTTCATTGGCTTTGCACATGCCCGAAGGCCGGCATTTCCAGCTGGGTGTGGACCGCGATCAAGCCTTGCCGAATGACCCTGCTGAGGTCACGCGCATCGTCGCCGCATTGCAGCTTTTTGCTGTTCACGCGCAAGATGCCGCGATGCACATCCTCCTTCCGGCTCAGGCTGACCCCGCGCTTCCTGTGCTTACGCCTCGCGAGTTAGAAACTTTGCGCTGGACGATGGAAGGAAAGACGGCTTGGGAGGTCGCGAACGTTCTAGGGATCAGCGAAAGAACGGCCGTTTTGCATGCCAATAACGCGATGCACAAGCTCGGCTGTGTCAACAAGCATCAGGCGGTGCTGAAGGCGTTGCGTCTGGGTTTGATTCGATAAGGAATCGGTCGCCGATTCTTGGCCGCTTGTCATCCTGTAAGAGCTGACAGTTACGTTTCCCCCCGATCACTGCTGCAATCTCTTTGTGCGCACCGGTTTTGTTTTGTGCACAGCGCCCTACAGGAGCAGATCATGCAGCCCACGAAATCATTCGCTTTTTCTTCCTTGCTTTCGAGCCAATCATCCGCTCGCCCAACAACCCTGATTGCTCCGGCACCGATTCCTCTCGATGCGGCCCTCCTCGGCCAAATCAGCGGTGGTGTGAGCGTGGCTTCGCAGGTCCAGGATTCGCCGAATGGCAGCTGGCTGATCAAGTCTGCAGCCGCCAAGACGGATTCGCCAAACGGCAGCTGGTAATCGACCCTTGGTCGGGATGGCCTCCCGACCGATCCTGGCGCACATCAAGCGTCTTGCCGGCAGATCGGAAGAGCACACGTCTGAACTCCAGTC
>CAHJWV010000646.1 GCA_903643055.1 Burkholderiales bacterium
ACCTTGGTCGAGGATTACATCGAGAAACGCTACGGCGCTGCGACAGCGCAGCATACGGCAGAGCCGGCATAGCCGCAGCGCTCCACGTACCAGCGCGTTAGCGCTCAGCAGCCACCGAGTGAGGTGGCTTTCCCGTCTTTTGAATTGAATCCATGGCTGACACCAAACAAGCTGCGCTTCAGGCCGTGAAGGGCATGAATGACATCCTTCCGGCCAGCGTGCCGCGCACCGAGAAATTACCCGATTCCGCGCTGTGGCTGTGGTTCGAGAGCACGGTGCGCTCGGTGCTGGCGCGCTATGGCTATCAATACCTGCTGACGCCGATCGTCGAGCCGACCGCGCTCTTCGTGCGAGGTCTCGGCGAGGTGACCGACATCGTCGAGAAAGAGATGTATTCGTTCACCGATGCAATGAATGGCGACCGCCTGACACTTCGCCCCGAAGCCACGGCAGGTATCGTGCGCGCGATGGTCGAGCACAACGCGCTCTACAACGGCCCGCTGCGCATCTGGACGATGGGCGCGATGTTCCGCCACGAGAAGCCGCAAAAGGGGCGCTATCGTCAATTCCATCAGCTCGATGTGGAAGCACTGGGTTTTGCCGGCCCCGATGTCGATGCCGAGCTGATCTTGATGGCGCGCAGCTTGTGGCGCGAGCTGGGCCTGATTGAAGGCGAGCATGTGCGCCTGGAGTTGAACAGCCTGGGTCAGCCCGACGAACGCCGCGCGCATCGCGACGCGCTGGTGGCTTACTTCGAGCAGCATGCCGACGCGCTCGATGAAGACTCGAAGCGCCGCCTGCACAGCAACCCGCTTCGCATTCTCGACAGCAAGCATCCGTCGATGCAGGCGCTGAACGAAGCGGCCCCGAAGCTGATGGACTTTCTCGGCGAGGCATCCCTGGCGCACTTCCATGCTGTGCGTGCCATCCTCGATGCGGCGGGCCTGGCTTATCGGGTCAATCCACGCCTGGTGCGCGGCATGGACTACTACAACCTCACCGTCTTCGAATGGGTGACCGACCAGCTCGGCTCGCAAGGCACGGTGTGCGGTGGCGGTCGCTACGACGGCCTGATCGAGCAGCTGGGCGGCAAGCCCGCGCCGGCGGTGGGCTTCGGCCTCGGGATCGAGCGCTTGCTGCTGCTGATCCAGGCCCTGAACCTGCCGGTGCCGAGTGCCGCGCCTTGTGCCTATGCAGTGCTGATGTCGCCTGCCGTGCTGCCGCAAGCCATGGTCGCGATCGAAGCGCTTCGTGCGGCCGGCGTGTCGGTGCTGATGCATGCCGGCGGCCAGGGCATGAAGGCGCAGTTCAAGCGCGCTGATGCCAGCGGCGCCCGTTACGCATTGATCTTTGGTGATGATGAAGTTTCTCGTGGCGAGGTGGCGCTCAAGCCACTGCGCGACACCGCTGCAGCCCAACGCAGCCTTCCCCTGGCCCAGGCATCTGCTTGGGCTGTCGAACTGCTCAACGCATAATCCTTGATTCGTCTGAAAGCAACCCATCCATGGCCACGCACCTCGACCTTGAAGAACAAGAACAGCTCGACCAGCTGAAAGCTTTCTGGAAGCAATACGGCAACCTCATCACCTGGGGCCTGATCATCGTGTTGCTTGCCTTTGGTGGCTGGACCGCCTGGAACTCGCGTCAGCGCGACCAATCCGCCAAGGCCGGCGCGCTGTATGACGAACTCGACCGTGCCGCCCAAGCCGGTGACGTCGAAAAAACCACCCGTGCTTTCGGTGACCTGAAGGAGCATTTCGGCCGTACCGCGTATGCGCAGCAAGCGGCGCTGCTGACCGCGCGCGTGCAGTTCGACAAGGGCCAGGCCGATGCAGCACAAGCCTCGCTGACCTGGGCCATCGACAACTCGGTCGAAACCGAATACCAGACCATCGCGCGCTTGCGCCTGGCCGGCTTGTTGCTCGACCAGAAGAAATACGACGAAGGCCTGAAGGTGCTGACCGGAGCAAGCGCCACCGAGTTCAGCGGCCTGGTGGCTGACCGCCGTGGCGACATCCTGTTAGCTCAGGGGAAGAAGGACGAGGCCAAGGCCGCTTTCAACGAGGCTTACAAGGCGCTCGACGAGACGGTGGAATACCGCCGTCTGGTCGAAGCCAAGCTGACCGCGCTGGGCGCGGCCCCACAGGTTGATGCACCGAAAGCCGCTGCCAGCGGAGTCGCGAAATGAGATGGTCCTGTGCTGCCGGTGGGGCGGTACTGACGGCCAGTCTGGTCTTGCTGGTCTTGGCGGGCTGCGCAAGCGGCCCAGACAAGCCCAAGCCGACCCTGCTCGAACCCGTCGATGCGAAGATTTCCGGCCGCGAGGTCTGGAAACAGCGCATCGGGTCGGTCAAGTTCCCGTTGGCCGTCGCGGTAAAGGGCGGCACGTTCACCGTTGCCGACGACAGCGGCACTGTGCTCGCACTGCAGGCTGACAGCGGCCAGGAGATCTGGCGTGCAGAGGCAGGCGGCAAGCTCAGTGCCGGCGTAGGCAGCGACGGCCGCTTTGCCAGCGTCGTGACGCGCGACAACGAGCTCGTGACGATCGAGGCGGGCAAAGTGCTGTGGCGCAAAGAGTTGCCTTCCCGCGTGACCACTGCGCCGCTGGTGGCCGGTGAGCGCGTGTTCGTGCTCGGCGTGGACCGTTCGGTGCAGGCCTTCGATGCGATCGATGGCCGCAAGCTCTGGACCTATCAACGCCCGAGCGATGCGCTGACGCTGTCCAAGCCCGGTGTGCTGGCTGCATTCAAAGACACCTTGCTGGCCGGGCAGGGCAGCAAGCTGGCAGGCATCGACCCGTTGCAAGGTACGCTGCGTTGGGAAGCCACCTTGGCCTCCCCGCGTGGCACCAATGAAGTCGAGCGCCTGGCCGATCTGGTGGGCCCTTCGGCACGGGTGGGCGAAGTGTTCTGCGGCCGAGCCTTTCAGGCCGCCGTGGCCTGCGTCAACGCCGAGCGCGCAGCCGTCACCTGGACGCGCAACATCGGCGGCACGAACGGTATCGGTGCCGATGACCTGGCTGTTGTTGCTGGCGATGCATCCGATCGTCTGACCGCGTGGCGCCTGGCCGATGGCAACGTCACCTGGACCAGCGAGAAGCTGCTCTATCGCGAGCTAACGACGCCCTTGGGCGTTGGCAAGACCTTCGTGGTTGGCGATGTGGAAGGTCAGGTGCATTGGCTGTCACGCGAGACCGGTGAAACGGTCCTGCGCCAGCCGACCGATGGCAGTGCGATCAAGGTGGCGCCGGTGAATGCCGGCCTCACGCTGCTCGTGGTCACGAGTGAGGGCGGCTTGTTCGCTTTCCGTCCCGAGTGAAGCGAGAGCACACGACATGAAGCCAGTCATCGCGGTCGTCGGCCGACCCAACGTCGGCAAATCGACGCTTTTCAATCGCATGACCAAGAGCCGTGACGCGATCGTCGCGGACTTCTCGGGCCTGACCCGCGATCGCCACTATGGCGATGGCCGCCTGGGCGATCGCCAATTCATCGTGGTCGACACCGGCGGCTTTGAGCCCGACAGTTCGACCGGCATCGTCAAGGAGATGGCCAAGCAGACGCGACAGGCTGTGGCCGAAGCCGATGCGGTCATTTTCGTCGTCGACGTGCGCGCTGGCGTTTCGGCGCAAGACCATGACATTGCGCGTTACCTGCGCTCGGTGAACAAGAAGGTGTTCCTCGCGGCCAACAAGGCCGAGGGCATGAGCGAGTCGCCCTTGCTGGGTGAGTTCTATGAACTCGGCATCGGCGAGCCGCATCCGATTTCATCGGCGCACGGGCAAGGCATTCGCAGCCTGCTTGATGCGGTGCTGGTCGACTTCGTCTTTGATGAAGACGAAGCCGATGTACCGGAAGAGGGCGGCCCGATCCGCCTGGCCGTGGCTGGGCGACCGAACGTCGGCAAGTCGACCCTGATCAACACCTGGCTCGGTGAAGAGCGACTCGTGGCCTTCGATCAACCAGGCACGACGCGCGACGCGATCAGCGTGCCCTTCGAGCGGCATGGCCAGAAGTTCGAATTGATCGATACCGCCGGCCTGCGCCGCAAGGGCAAGGTGTTCGAGGCGATCGAGAAATTCTCGGTGGTCAAGACGCTGCAGGCGATTGCCGAAGCCAACGTCGTGCTGCTGATGATCGATGCGACGCAAGGCGTCAGTGAACAAGACGCGCACATCGCGGGCTATATCCTGGAGAGCGGTCGTGCGGTCGTGGTGGCCATCAACAAATGGGATGCCATCGATGACTACCAGCGCGAAACGCTGGAGCGCTCGATCGTGGCGCGGCTCGCGTTCCTGAAGTTCGCCAACGTGCTGCGCATCTCGGCCATCAAGCGCCAGGGCCTGGGCCCTGTCTGGCAGTCGATTGCCGATGCGCATGCGTCGGCCACGCGCAAGATGAGCACGCCGGTGCTAACTCGCCTCTTGCTCGAAGCCGTGGAATTCCAGACGCCGAAGCGCGCCGGTGCCTTCATGCCGAAGCTGCGTTATGCGCATCAGGGCGGCATGAACCCGCCGCTGATCATCATTCACGGCAACTCGCTGGAGCACGTGACAGACGTCTACAAGCGCTTCCTGGAAGGGCGCTTTCGTGAGCACTTCAAACTGGTCGGCACACCGCTGCGCATCGAGATGCGCTCGTCCCACAATCCCTTCACCGACAAACAGTAAGTCAATTGCCGATGAATGACTCAGTGCCGCACGGTGCTGTGTTAATGTGCCAACCTCATTCACTTTCCATCACGGAGCATATCGTGAGCAATAAAGGGCAGCTTCTACAAGACCCATTTCTGAATCTGCTTCGCAAGGAGCATGTTCCGGTGTCGATCTATCTAGTGAACGGCATCAAACTCCAGGGCCACATCGAGTCGTTTGACCAGTATGTGGTTTTGCTTCGCAACACCGTGACGCAGATGGTTTACAAGCATGCCATCTCCACCGTGGTTCCAGGCCGCGCGGTGAACTTCCACGCCGCGGATACCCCGGAGCCCACCTGAGCCCGGTTCCTCGATTGCCCAGACGGCATACACCTTGACTGCACCGGCACCCACCGCCTCTTCGGTGGCGGTTGACCTCCCGCGGGCCATTCTTGTCGGTGTCGATTTCGGCAGCGCTTCGCGCTTCCATTTCGATGAAAACCTCGATGAGTTGGCGCTGCTGGCCGAGTCTGCGGGCGACCTGCCGGTCGCTCGTGTGACGGCTCGTCGCAAGGCACCAGACCCAGCCCTGTTCGTCGGGTCTGGCAAGGCCGATGAGATCAAGGCCTTGGTGCTGGGTCATCAGGCCGAGGCGGTGATTTTCGATCAGGCCTTATCTCCCGCGCAGCAGCGCAACCTGGAGCGGCATCTCGGTGTGGCCGTGGCCGACCGCACGATGCTCATCCTGGAGATCTTTGCTGCGCGCGCTCAAAGTCATGAAGGCAAGCTGCAAGTCGAGCTGGCCCGGCTGCAATACCTGTCGACGCGGCTCGTTCGGCGCTGGAGTCATCTGGAGCGCCAGCGCGGTGGCATCGGCAACCGAGGCGGTCCCGGTGAAGCGCAAATTGAACTCGATCGCCGCATGATTGGCGAGCGCATCAAGGCCGTCAAAGAGCGCCTGGTAAAGGTTAAACGGCAGCGAGGCACGCAGCGCAAATCGCGTGAACGCAGCGGTACGTTCCGGGTCTCGATCGTCGGATACACCAATGCCGGCAAGTCGACGCTGTTCAATGCCTTGGTCAAGGCGCGCACCTATGCGGCCGATCAGCTCTTCGCGACACTCGATACCACCACGCGGCAGCTCTATCTCGAAGATGCGGCGCGTTCGGTTTCGTTATCGGACACGGTTGGCTTCATCCGCGATCTGCCGCACAAGCTCGTCGAAGCCTTCGAAGCGACGTTGCAGGAAGCGGCCGATGCCGACCTGTTGCTGCATGTGGTCGATGCTTCCAGCCCGGTGCTGCAAGCGCAGATCGACGAAGTGCAGCGGGTGCTGGGTGACATCGATGCCGATCGCATCCCACAGGTACTTGTCTATAACAAGTTCGATCAGTTGGCGGATTCACAGCGGCCGCTGGGCTTGAGCGATGTGCTGGAGCTCGATGCGGGCGTGCGCGTGCCGCGAGTCTTCGTCAGCGCGTTGCACGGCACCGGCTTGGCAGAGCTTCGCGGCTTGATTTCTGCAGCGGTGGCGGGGGCATTGCCTGGCTACTTGAATGCGACGCAAGAGGCCCCAATTGCGCAAGAGCAATGGGACAGCGATGAACCCTCCGATTCGGCACAAAATTTCTAACTACACCATGACCATGAGTCCCTCATCCTCGACGTCCCGCGGTGCCGCTGTGCGTGCGACTGACGTAGCGGCTGCCGCCTGGGCCCTGATTTCCGGGCTGGGTACGCAGGCCCGCTTGCGCCTCACAGGGCGGGATTGGGTTTTCAACAGTGGCGGCCGAGGCGATGGCCCGCCTGACCTGGACGAGTTGTGGCGCGATTTCAATCGCAAGCTCAGTGGCATGTTCGGCGGCAAGGGCGGTGGCCAACGGCCGAATGGTCCCGGCAACAGCGGTGGGCCTAACTTCCAACCCGACATGAGGAATGCCGGCATCGGCGTGAGTCTGATTGCCGGTGTGATCGTGTTGATCTGGGCCGGGAGTGGCTTCTTCATCGTGCAGGAAGGGCAGCAGGCGGTGATCACCACCTTCGGCAAGTTCA
>CAHJWV010000647.1 GCA_903643055.1 Burkholderiales bacterium
TCATCTCGTCATTTCGGTAGCCGAGCATCTGCAGCATCTTCGGGTTGGCGAACGAGATGCGCCGCTGGCTGTCAATGCGCCAGATGCCTTCATTGGCGGCGTCGACGATGCGGCGGTAGCGGGCTTCGCTGGCGCGCAATTCGCCAGTCGTCGATCGGGCGAAGTCATAGGCGCGGGTGCGGGCTGTCAGCAGCTGCCGCGTTAGCAGTGCGATCAGCAGGCTGACGCCCACGCCTGCGATGGCGATCACCTTCGATGAATCGTGGCGGTAGCGTTGTTCGAACTCGGGCAATGCACGGGCGCGCAAAGTCCAGGTGTGACCGGCGAAGCCGAGGTATTCGGTGGCTTCCAGCGCGTGGGCTGAAGAGGCCGGTGCGGCTGAGACAGAAATTTCGCCTTCGGGGTTCGATTCGTACATCACTGTGTCGGGCTTCAACTCCACGCCGTCGTGGATCGTCAAGGCCAGCCCCGGCGCGTTTTCGCCGTAAAGGCTTGCCATCAGGTCGCCCATGCGAAATCCGGCCCACACCCAGCCGGTCAGATGGTTGCGCCGGTTCGCGGCGTTCAGCGGTGCCTGCGGCTGGTCATACAGCGGCATGAACATCACGAAGCCGCTTTGCCAGGCTTGATCGAGCTCGGTGACCATGCGCAGCTTGCGGGTGATCGCCGCGTTGCCTGAATCGACCGCCTGCTCCATGGCCGCGCGGCGCACCGGGTCGGTGTAAGGGTCGAAGCCCAACGCCTTCAGATTCACGCCGGTGGGCGGCGCGATGTAGGTGATCGGTGCATAAGCGTTGAGCGCCGAGGACGGGGGCTTGTTGCTGCGGGGTGCTTGGTCGCGCGGAGGGGGGAGCGGCGCGTCGATGCGCTCGCTTGTCAGGTAAGGCGCATAGGCGATGGCTTGCAGGCCGGCGATGCCCGAGCCCGCCTGCAGCGCATTGACGTAGGTGATGAAGCTGTTGCGTTGGATCGCTTCATCGGCCATGAACAGGCCCTGCACGCCATGCAGCATCTGTTCGTAGCTCGCCATGCGTTGCTCGATGCGGCTGGCTGTCTGGCGCAGGCCAAAATCGAAACTGGATTTCAGGTGCGCCTGTTCAGAGCGGCGCTCATGGAGCCACAGGCCCGCGGTGATGCTCAGCGAGATCACGCCAGCCGCAACAGGCCAGAGTGACGAGAGCAGGCGTTTCACGGTGCGGTGCTCGCTGCAGTTCAGCGCATCGTCACCGTGCGTACGCTCGGCCGTGCGCTGTCGCAGAAGGGTATGCAAAGGTAGGGCATGCAGAAGAAGGGCATGCTGAAGACGCTTTGGGGCTTGCGTCAGGTGCGTAAGCTTTCCAACGAGCGCACGTGGCGCCGGCCTGTGGGCCGCGGTACGGCATCTTCCACCACGGCAACAGTCGACCTGCGATCCGCATTGCAGCCTCCTTGTGGGATGGCAGCTTAACGCGGATGCCCCGCTTCATGAATGGGAAAAGGCCCGAAGAGGCTGCTCTCTTCGGGCTTTGAATGACGTGGCTGTCAGCGTGCGCAGCCGGTCAGGTGAAAGCCCATGCCGGGTGGGGCCGATCGGCCATTCGGGTATCCGGCCATCGGGGCACTGGCCTGCCTTCAGGCCATCAACCTGCCAGGCGCGAGGTAGCGCTGGCGGTAGTCTTCGAAGCTCAGCGTGTCGGCCGCCTCCAGCTGCTTTTGCTTGGCGACCGATTCACGCGCCAGCGCGGCCAGCCGCGTTTCCGTAGCGGCCGGGAAAGGCAAGGCCAGCAGGCCTTGGCGAGTGGCTTCGGATTGCGCCCGGATGAAGCGGGTGAACGAGTTGCCGTGGTCGCGGGCCATGGTTTGCAGCGCGCGCGCCGAGGGCAGGGTGTCGGGCTCGCTCCAGTCGCTGCATGCGGATTGCAGCGCGGCGGTGTAGCCGGTTTCGCCGTGTGCAGCGTCGAGCGCGTTGGCGATCGGCCCGCAGGCGGCGAGGATCTCTTCGCCCCATTCGGCCAACGTGACTTCACGCCCGCCGCGTTCGAGGCGCAGGCCGGGTTCGCGCCCACGCGCTGCGGTGCGGTGCTGATTGCGCGCCAGTGCGGTGATCTCGTCGGGCGAGTCGGGCGGGCTGTCGCTGAGCAGGCAGTGCAGCAGAAAGACGTCGATGAAGCGCAAGGTCGGCGCGGCGATGCCGATCGGCACGAAGGGGTCGAGGTCCATGCAGCGCACCTCGATGTATTCGACGCCACGCTCGCGCAAGGCATGCAGCGGGCGCTCGTTCTGCGAAATCACGCGCTTCGGGCGAATGGTGCCGTAGAACTCGTTCTCGATCTGCAGCAGCCCGGTGGCCAGCTGGTTGTATTCGCCGCCGGGGTTTTGAACGCCGATGGCTTCATAGGCCGGGTAAGGGTGCGTCAGTGCGTTCTGCAGCGATTCGGCATAGCCTTGCAGACTGTTGTAGCTGACTGACAGCGAGGCCTGAGCATCGCTTTGATAGCCCAGGCGGCCCATGCGCAGCGAGGTGCCATGCGGCATGTACAGCGTGTTGTCGGTCAGCCTTTGAAGCTCGTGGGTGCGGCCTTCGACGAAGCTCGAACACACCGCGGGCGAGGCGCCGAACAGCGTTAACAGCACAAAGGAGTGGCGGCGGAAATTGCGGATCAGCCGGAAGTAGCCGTCGTTCGAGATGCCCGGCATCGACCAGTTGTAGTGGATGCCGGAGATGGTTTGCATGCGCCGGCCGTAGCGGTGGCCGAGGCCCATGCGGTATACGCTCTTGGCCCGGCCAACGTTTGACGAACCGTAGCGGCCGATCGGAATGGTCTCGTCCGCAGGCAGCGCGCACGGCATGCTGGACACCCACAGCCGCTCGTCGCCCGTATCGCGCAGCGCCCGGTAGGTGAATTGATGGATCTCGGTCAGCTCATTCAATGCTGCCTCGACACCTGCATGCACTCCGGTGACGAGCTCCAGCTGCGATTCGCTGAAGTCGGTCGTGATGTGCGGATGCGTCAATGCCGAGCCGAGTGCCGCAGGGTGCGGCGTGAGCGCGAGGTCTCCATTGGCTTGCGCGCGCAGGCTCTCCTTCTCGAGCCCACGGCGAATGCCTTGCAGGCTGGATGCCGGGAGGGCGCGCAAGCCTTCTTGCCAATTGCTCACAAAGTCCCCTCGAATCCTGAATTGGGTCGGCACAGTACCAGACTCGCGGCGCCTTTGCCCCGCTGGGGCTGATGCCTCGAAAATCGCCCGCTCGACTTGCCAGGAGCCCCGTATGCCTTCAGCCCTCTCAACCCACCGCCGCACCACACGATGAGCCGCATTGCAATCGTCAGCGCGATGAAGGAAGAACTGCATCTGCTGTTGGCCCATATGGCCGGCGAGCAGCCCGTGCGCCGCGCCGGCCGCGATTTCTGGCAAGGCCGTCTGCAAGGGCATGAGGTCGTGGCCGTGCTGTCGGGCATCGGCAAGGTGGCGGCCGCGACGACCGCGGCGTTGCTGCTGGCCGAGTTCGGCGCCGGGCGCATCGTATTCACCGGCACGGCGGGTGGTTTGGGCGAAGGCGTGCGTGTGGGCGATGTGGTCGTGGCCGATGAACTGCTTCAGCACGACATGGACGCCTCGCCGCTGTTCCCGCGCCATCAGGTGCCGCTGTATGGCAAGGCGCGGTTCGCGGCCGATGCGGCGATGACGGCGGGCTTGCACGCAGCTTCAGTGCGCGTGTTGGACGGGAGCCGCGCGGGCTCGGTCAGCCCTGCGGCCCTGGCGGCTTTCGGTATCGAGAGGCCCCAGGTACACCAGGGCCTGTTGATCAGTGGCGATCGTTTCGTCAGTGGCCGGGCTGAGAGCGATGCATTGCACGC
>CAHJWV010000648.1 GCA_903643055.1 Burkholderiales bacterium
TGGCTCGGCCGAGGCGGTGGGCCTGCTGGTGGCGCTGTCGTTGGTGCGCGAATTGGGACCGGTGGTGACAGCGTTGCTGTTCGCCGGGCGCGCTGGCACTTCGCTCACGGCGGAGATCGGATTGATGAAGGCGGGCGAGCAACTGTCGGCCATGGAGATGATGGCGGTGGATCCGGTCAAGCGTGTCTTGGCGCCACGGTTTTGGGCGGGTGTGATGGCGATGCCGTTGCTGGCCGCGGTGTTCAGCGCGATCGGCATCGTTGGTGGCTGGCTGGTGGCTGTGCCTTTGATTGGTGTGGATGAAGGCTCGTTCTGGTCGCAGATGCAGGGCGGCGTCAACGTATGGGCTGATGTGGGCAATGGCGTGATCAAAAGCGTGGTGTTCGGATTCACCGTAACCTTCGTCGCGCTGTTGCAGGGTTATGCGTGCAAGCCCACGCCCGAGGGCGTGTCGGCGGCGACGACGCGCACTGTCGTGATGGCGTCGCTTGCGGTGCTGGCACTCGACTTCGTGCTGACAGCCATGATGTTTTCGATTTGAGGAGGGCGGCGATGCAAAAGTCTCGTCATGACATTTGGGTGGGGCTGTTCGTGCTGATCGGCGCGGCGGCGGTGTTGTTTCTCGCGCTGAAGGCAGGCAATTTGCTAAGCTTGAATTTCGACGAGACCTATCAGGTCGCGGCCAAGTTCGACAACATCGGCGGGCTGAAACCGCGGGCGGCCGTCAAGAGCGCTGGCGTGGTGGTCGGGCGGGTGGAGTCGATCGGCTTCGATGACAAGAGCTATCAGGCGCGGGTTGTTCTGCAACTGCAGAAGAAGTTCGCTTTCCCGAAAGACAGCTCGGCCAAGATCCTGACTTCCGGTTTGCTCGGTGAGCAATACCTCGGCCTGGAGCCTGGCGCAGAAGAGAAGAGTCTCGCTGCTGGCGACACCATCACGCAGACGCAATCGGCGGTGGTGCTTGAAAATCTGATCAGCCAGTTCCTCTACAGCAAGGCGGCAGACTCGGGTTCGCCTGCCGCGCCCGCTGCGGCCGGTGGAGCGAAGAAATGATGGCACTGCGGGCGCGTTCGCGTCTGGTCCCGTGGGTCTTGCTGGCTGGTCTGGTGATGTCGGGCTGCGCTGCAGCGCCGGCGGTCGAAAACGAAACCGCCAAGGCGGTTTCGAAGCGCATTGACCCGTGGGAGAACTGGAACCGCAAGGTCTACGCATTCAACGACAAGCTTGATACCGCGGTGTTGAAGCCGGTAGCAACCACCTATACGAAAGTGGTGCCGCAACCGGTCCGGCAGGGTGTTAGCAATTTCTTTGGCAATGTTGCGGATGCCTGGTCCGCCATCAACAATTTTCTGCAAGGCAAGGTCAGCAACGGCCTGCAGGACGTGATGCGCGTTGGCACGAACACGATCTTCGGTCTGGCAGGTGTGTTTGACGTCGCCAGCGAGTTTGGAGTCGATCGCCAGAACGAAGACTTCGGTCAGACGCTGGGCCGTTGGGGCATGGCGCCGGGGCCGTACATCGTCTGGCCGTTGCTGGGCCCGTCAACAGTGCGTGAGAGCCTGGCTTTGCCACTGGATCGTTCGGTGTCGCCGGCCCTGGCCATCAATGACACGGGCGGCCGCTATGCGGTGGTCGGCCTGCAGTTGATCAACGATCGCGCTGCCTTGCTGGGCGCCAGCAATCTGCTGAACGACATTGCGTTGGATCGATACGTCTTTGTGCGCGATGCCTACATGCAGCGCCGGCGCAGCCTGGTCTATGACGGCAATGTGCCCGAGCTGGACTCTTACTACGATGCCAGCCCGGCGGCCGGCGAGGCGAAAACGCCGGATGCCAATGCGCCCGCGGCGGCTGCGCCTGCTGCTTCGGCGGCCTCCCAGCCCAGCTTTTGAGGCTTTGCTTAGATTTACGCCAGCCTCTGCCAACGGGCGGTGGGGCTGGCGCGTTGATCTCGCAGGTGATCGGTGAATTTAAAGAATGCTTTGCATCGACCGCCATCCAATGTGTGCCTCCAGGGCATGCGAACTGAAAGGAAAATAAATGCTTCGCCAACGTCTTATGTCATGGTTCTCGGTTGCCGCGTTGTTGCTGGCGTCCACGGTCGCACAGGCCCAACAAACGCCGGATGCCTTGATCAAGCAGGTGTCCAATGGCGTGCTGGATGCGGCCAAGGCCGACAAGTCGATTCAGAACGGTGACATCCAGCAGGTCATCGCTCTGGTAGAGAGCCAGGTCATGCCGCATGTGAATTTCCAGCGCATGACCTCGTCAGCGGTTGGCCGCTACTGGCGCCAGGCCACGCCCGAGCAGCAAAAGCGTCTGCAGGCCGAGTTCAAGATTCTGCTGGTGCGCACCTATTCCGGTGCGCTGTCACAGGTTCGCGATCAAACCGTGTTGATCAAACCCTTGCGTGCTGCGCCGACCGATACTGAAGTTGTCGTCAAGAGCGAAGTTCGAGGCAAGGGCGATCCGATTCAGCTCGACTACCGGCTTGAAAAGGCAGGTGACGGTTGGAAGATCTATGACGTCAATGTGTTGGGCGTCTGGCTGGTCGAGAACTATCGCAACAGCTTTGCGCAGGAAATCGGCGCCGGTGGTGTGGATGGCCTGATCAGCAAGCTGGCCGAGCGCAACAAGGCCGCTGGCGGTCGCTGATCGATCATGCTGGTCTTGCCCTCGACCGTCACCACCGAGGTGGCCCGCGACACGCAGCGCATGCTGGCGCAGGCGCTGCAGCAGGAAATCAAGACGCAGAACGAGCCGCGCGTGACGGTGGATGCGTCCGGGCTGCAGCATTTCGATTCGGCGGCCTTGGCCGTCTTGCTCGAGTGCCAACGCCTGGCGCTGGCCTGGGGCAAAGGCTTTGCGGTGCGCAATGCCCCAGCCAAGCTGATTGAGCTGGCGCGGCTCTATGGCGTTGATGTTTTGCTGATGCCGTCGGACGTGGCTGCGACGGCTTGAAGGGCTCGTTCAGGTCAGCGCGTTAATGACGTTAGGTCGAACGGCGTCATCATGCATGAGCTCGACGAGCCTGCAGCCCAAGGAGGCCGAGTTAAGCACAAGAGGGCAGCGGTGCCCTCTTTTCGTTTCTGCTATTCGAGTTGCGCGTATCGCTTCGCACGCAGGTTGCGCTTGATGTCTTGCAGCATCGGGCGCAATTCACTGCCCAGGCGCAAGGCCACGCCGGTCGTCAGGATGTCGATCACGATCAGGTGCAAGAGCCGCGACACCATCGGGCTGTAGCGGTCATAGTCTTCCGGGTGATCTGCAGCCAGCAAGATCTGGTGGGTGCCGGTCTGGCCGAGCTGCGCCAGCGGTGAGCCGCTCGCGGTAATGAAGATGGTCGTGGCGCCGCGCTTGCGCGCGATCTCGGCCACGTCGATCAGGTCGCGGCTGCGCCCTGAGTTCGAGATGATGACGACGCAATCGCCCGCGTGCAGCATGGTGGCGCTCATCACCTGCACGTGGCTGTCGCTGATGGCGACCGCGTTGACGCCCAGGCGAAAGAACTTGTGCTGCGCGTCTTGGGCGACGATGCCTGAGTTGCCAACGCCATAGAACTCGATGCGGCGCCCGCTGCGGCCGGCTTCGGCGAGCGCCGCCATCGCGCGTTCGAAGGCATGGCTGGCGGCGTCGTTGCGGTATTTCAGCAAGGCGCTGACCGCGTTGTCGATCACCTTGACGACGATGTCGTTCGGCTTGTCGTCTTCATCGACCGAGCGGTGCACGAAGGGCACGCCTTCGTTGACGCTGCCGGCCAGCTTACGTTTGAAGTCGGCCAGGCCGTCATAGCCCACGCTGCGGCAAAAGCGAACCACGGTGGGCTTGCTGACATGGGCCCGATCGGCGAGCTCGCTCACTGGCAAGGTCGCGAAGCTGCGCGCGTCGGCAAGCACGAGTTTGGCAACCCGTTGCTCTGCCGGAGGAAGTGCAGGAATGGAGGCGCGGATTCTGTCCAGCACAGGGTCAGCTCGACAGCATCATTGCTCTTCCGACCAGGCGAAGCCGTCTCGCGCCACCAGCGCGCTGGCGGCCGCGGGGCCCCAGGTGCCTGACGCATACGGGCGGGGCCCGCTGGCATCCTGGCTCCAGGCGTGCAGGATGGGTTCGACCCAGCGCCAGGCCTGCTCTTGTTCATCGCTGCGCACGAACAGGTTCAGGCGGCCAGCGATCGCATCCAGCAGCAGGCGTTCGTAGGCGCCGACGCGGTTCTCGGCAAAGGCCTTGTCGAAGTCGAGGTCGAGCGACACCGGCGACAACGTTTCCTGCTGGCCCGTGCCCTTGGCGGCCAGCAAATGCAGCTCCAGGCCATCGCCCGGTTGCAGCTTGATCACCAGTTTGTTCGGCTGATTCAAGCCCGGGAAGATGCTGTGCGGCGTGGGCCGGAAGTTCACGACGATCTGCGCGTCGCGCGCAGCCAAGCGCTTGCCGGTGCGCAGATAGAAAGGCACGCCGGCCCAGCGCCAGTTCTGGACTTCGGTGCGCAAGGCAACGAAGGTCTCGCAGGTGCTGTTGGCCGGTACCTTTTCTTCCTGGAGATAGCCGACGGCGGGCTTTCCGGCCAAGCTGCCGGCACGGTATTGGCCGCGCACGACATCGCGGCCGACGCTGTCAACGGTGAACGGCTTCAGTGAGCGAAGCACCTTGAGCTTTTCATCGCGGATGGCATCGGCATCATTGCTCGAGGGTGGCTCCATCGCGACCATCGTCAGCAACTGCAGCGCATGGTTTTGGATCATGTCGCGCAGTGCGCCGGTGCGGTTATAGAAGTCGCCCCGCGTGCCCACGCCAATGCTTTCGGCCAGCGTGATCTGGATGTTGGCGATGCTTTCGCGGCGCCACAGCGGCTCGAACAGCGCGTTGCCAAAGCGCAGCGCCATCAGGTTCTGGACCGATGGTTTGCCGAGGTAGTGATCGATGCGGAAGGCTTGGGTTTCGCTGAAAACAGAGCGCACGACGCGGTTGATCTCTTGCGCGCTGGCCAGGTCATGGCCCAGTGGCTTCTCGAGCACGACGCGGATCTTCGGGCCGTTCAGGCCCGCCACGCCCAACTGCTCGCAGATTTGCGGGAAGAGGTGAGGGCTGGTGGCCAGGTACAGCACGGCCGTATCGGCATTGCGCTCTTCCAGCCACTTCTTCAGCTTGCCGTAATCGGCAGGCTGCGACAGGTCCATGCGGCGGTAATGAAGCAGCTCAGCGAACTTGGCGAACTCTTCATCGGTAGGGCGCTTGGCGCCTTCGACTTCCTGGAAGCGCTCTTTCAGCCAGTTGCGGTATTTCTCGTCGGGTTGCTCGTCACGAGCCACCGACAAGATGCGCCCGCCGGGCGGCAGCTTGCCGTGCCGAAAAGCTTGGAACAGCGCAGGCATCAGCTTGCGCCAAGTGAGGTCGCCGGTGCCGCCGAAGAAAACCAGATCGAAGGACATGGATGGGCCGTGGATGTAATTTAGTTTCACATCGATGATGCCCAAGTTTCCTAGGCGCGTCAAACACTCGCCCCATGGTGAACGCGCTCTTGTCGGCCTTGAAAAACAGGTTGCCGACGCACATTGAAAATGAGGTTGCCATGTCAATTCACGCCGCGGTGTGTTGCGCCGGGATGTCGCGACGTTACGTCGGAGTAACCAAAATCGAGGGGTCAATCGCACTCGGGTTCTAATGGCGAATTGCTGCCCCTCGGAGCCTGACCATGAACCAACTCGACCAACTCAAACAGTTCACCACCGTGGTTGCCGACACCGGCAATTTCAAGCAACTCGCGCAGTTCACACCGCGTGACGCGACGACCAATCCTTCGTTGATCCTCAAGGCCGTTCAGCATGCCGACTACGCGCCGCTGCTGAGCGAAACGATCGCCGCCCATCGCGGCCGACAGCAAGAAGAGATCGTCGATGAAGTGCTGGTGCGGTTCGGGCGCGAGATCCTGAAGGTGGTGCCCGGCCGGGTGTCGACCGAAGTCGACGCGCGCCTGAGTTTCGACACTGCCTGCACCGTGGCCCGCGCGCGCCGCATCATGGCGTTGTACGAGGCCAGCGGCATCGGCCGCGACCGGGTGCTGATCAAGATCGCTTCCACCTGGGAAGGCATCCAGGCCGCGCGCATCCTGCAAAAGGAGGGCATCCAATGCAACCTGACACTGCTGTTCGCTTTCTGCCAGGCGGTGGCTTGCGGTGAAGCCGGGGTGCGACTGATCTCGCCGTTCGTCGGCCGCATTTACGACTGGTACAAGAAGTCGGCCGGTAGCGCGTGGGACGAGGCGGCCAACGCGAATGCGGACGATCCGGGTGTGAAGTCGGTGGCGCAGATCTACACCTACTACAAGAAGTTCGGCATCGATACCGAAGTGATGGGCGCGAGCTTCCGCAACCTCGGGCAAATCACGGCGCTGGCCGGGTG
>CAHJWV010000649.1 GCA_903643055.1 Burkholderiales bacterium
AACACGATCCCACCCATCTCGGTCACCGCCGTCATGTTGCGCAGATGAGCGAGGTTGAATGGCGTTTCCCGCACCATCAACACGAGGCGGCGCCGCTCCTTCAGCGTGACATCCGCCGCACGGCTCAATAGGTTGTCGGACAGCCCATGTGCCACCGATGCAAGCGTCTTCATCGAGCAGGGCGCGATGACCATGGCATCACTGGCAAACGAGCCGCTGGCGATGGCGGCGCCGACGTCCGCAGGGTTGTAGGCCGTGTCGGCCAATGCCTCCAGCGCTTTGCGATCCAGCCCCAACTCATGGTGCACGTTGAGCACCCCGGCCGGGCTTGCAACCAAATGGGTTTCGCGGCCGATGGCTTTCAGGCGCTGCAACAAGCGGATGCCATAGATCGCACCTGTTGCGCCGGTGATGCCGACGATGACGCGGCTCGCCGGGCCAGATGCGAGATCAGGCATTGAACTCAGGCCGGGCTGCCTAGCACTTGCTGCAGTTCGCCAGCCTGGTACATCTCCGTCATGATGTCGGAGCCACCGACGAATTCGCCGTTCACGTACAGCTGCGGAATGGTCGGCCAACTGGCGTAGTCTTTGATGCCCTGGCGCACGGCCTCGTCTTCCAGCACGTTGAAGGTCTTCAGGTCGGTGACGCCACAAGATTTCAGAATCTGAATGGCGCGGCCCGAGAAGCCGCACATCGGAAACTGCGAGGTACCCTTCATGAAGAGCACGACCCGGTTTTGTTTGACGAGGTCATCGATGCGTTGTTGAACGTCGCTCATGGTCGAAATCCGGTCATCCCGGTGAGGTCAATGGAATAGTCGAGGTTATACGGCAAACCGACGCCGCTCGAACACTTCGCCGCACATGCCCTTGCGCGGCATCAGAATGAATACGAAGCACCCAGCTGCAGCACGGGTGACCAGCGCACATCGCGCAGCGTGTCGTCGAGCGATGAGCTGCTGTTGAGCACGCGGCCTAACCTCACCGCGCGTGGGCTCGATGCCATCAACCCGAAATCGGCCGAGATGCCCCAGCCGCCTTTGTTCGACAGGCCGGTATAGCCCACGCCCAGGTAGGTAGTGGCCCCGTTTTCCGAGGCGATGTCAGGCAAGGCAAGAGGTGCATCGCGGCGCTCGATGCCGCTCAGGCCATTGCTGGCTGAGTTGCCCCAGAGCGTTGCGCGCGTGCCCAGCAGAAGGCCGCTGGTTGCCCGCAGGCCACCTTCGCTGCCCAGGCCCAGCGGCGAGTTGAAGTAGTAGTCGCCCATCATGCTCAGGCTGTGGATGCGCGGGCCATCGCGGCCGCTGTCGTGATGGCGGTTGCCGATTGCCGTGCCGAGCATCAATCGGCCTTGCAACTGGTTTGGCATTCGATCCACATCGTTCAACCGAAGCCCTTCGCCACCTAACGCATGGCCTGAGCTGACGCTCAAGATCAGCATGGTGGCACACATCGACACGGTCTGGCGCATGAGCACTCTCCTCGTTCGCGGGCGGCTTGTGATCTCGGCTGACGCGATGGCGGAGCAAGCGCGTGACCTTGATTCGATGCTACGCCGCTTGCCGTGCCGTACGTGTAATCAGTTCAGGCCTCATGCGCGAGGCTTGTCCATCACCCGGCCAAGCTGAACGGCGTGGAAACCGAGCCCAGGTTTCAAGCCCATTGGCCGCCAGTGCAGCGCGCATGGCCGGCCAGGTCGTTTCGGGTCGATATCTGGGTGAACTGCGCGGCGCGCAGCAATTCGGTGACGGCTTCGGCCTGGTCGTAGCCATGTTCAAGCAACAGCCAGCCGCCCGTTTGGAGATGAGTGGATGCGCCCGCCACGATGGCGCGAAGCGCATCGAGCCCATCGCCGCCAGGCGTCAACGCGAGCAGTGGCTCATGACACAGTGCCGGCAGGTGCGCATCGTCGCCAGCGATGTAGGGTGGGTTGCTGACGATCAGATCGAAGCGGCGGTCGGCGACCGATTGCCACCAGTCGCTGAGCAGCCATTGAACGCTCAATCGCAAATCCTGCCCGTTCTGTTGCGCGATGGCCAGGGCCTGCGGGCTGGCATCGAGTGCGGTAACTTCGGCTTCAGGCCGGCGGTGTTTGATGGCCAGGGCGATCGCACCGCTGCCGGTGCCCATGTCCAGCACTTGAGCGATCGGATTGGAGAGCTGGCCGTCGCCGAGCAAATACAGCGCCCAATCGACCAGGGTCTCGGTATCGGCCCGGGGGATCAGGACCGCCGGTGACACGTGCAGCTTGAGGCCGTGGAACTCTTTCTCGCCCAGAAGATAAGCGAGCGGCTCGCCCTGAGCGCGCCGGGCAATCCAGTCGGCAAGGCGTGCGGCCTGATCGGCGGAAAGCGCCGCGTCGTCATGTGCGACCAACCAGCTGCGTGATTGCCCGGTCACGGCCGCCAGCAACAACTGGGTGTCGAGGCGATCGATGCCTGCTTTGCGCGCGGCTGCCATGCCTGCGCTGATGCTCCCCAGCTCGCCAGCGGTTGGATTTGTCTCAGCCATTGCGGCCTTCGAGTTCGGCGAGTTGCTCGGCGCCACGGGCGGCCTGTAAAGCGGCGAGCACGTCATCGAGGTCGCCTTCCATGATCGATTGCAGCTTGTACAGCGTCAGGTTGATGCGGTGATCGGTCAGTCGGCCCTGGGGGAAGTTGTAGGTGCGGATGCGGTCACTGCGATCGCCGCTGCCGATCAGCCCCTTGCGGGTCGCCGCTTCCTTGGCTGCGCGTTCGCTGCGGTCTTTCTCGCGCAGACGCGCGGCCAGCACCGCAAGCGCCTTGGCCTTGTTGCGGTGCTGCGACCGGTCGTCCTGGCATTCGGCAACGATGCCCGTGGGCAAGTGCGTGACGCGAATCGCGCTGTCGGTCTTGTTGACGTGCTGCCCACCGGCGCCGCTGGCACGGAAGGTGTCGATGCGCAACTCGGCCGGGTTCAGCTGGATTTCTTCGGCTTCGTCGGGCTCGGGCATCACGGCT
Source organism: Burkholderiales bacterium (assembly GCA_903643055.1). The sequence goes on from CAHJWV010000649.1 coordinate 2,984, forward strand.
ACCGTGCAGGCGCTGGTGTGAATGCGGCCCTGCGTTTCGGTGGTCGGCACGCGCTGCACGCGGTGGCCGCCGGACTCGAATTTGAGCCGCGCATAGACATCGTCACCGGTCACACGCAGCACCACTTCCTTGTAGCCACCGAGGTCGGACATGCTTTCCGACATCAGCTCGGTGCGCCAACCCAGGCGCTCGGCATGGCGCACATACATGCGCAGCAGATCGGCGGCGAACAACGCTGATTCATCGCCACCCGTGCCGGCACGAATTTCAAGGAACGCGTTGCGGTCGTCGTCGGGGTCGCGTGGGAGCAGGGCGGTTTGCAGTTCAGCATGCAGGCGTTCGATGTCGCGCTCGGCCGAGGTGACCTCCTCTTGCGCCATCTCGGCCATGTCAGCCATATCGGCATCAATCAGCATCTCGCGCGCTGAGGCCAGATCGCGCTCGCGCTGTTCGTACTGGTGAAAGCGTTGAACCAGCGACGCCACTTCCGCATGTTCGCGCGTCAAGCTGCGAAAGCGGTTCATGTCGCTTGCGACTTTCGGATCGGCCAGCGTGGCGTCAAGCTCGGTCAATCGCATGCCGAGGCGCTCGAATTGCTGGCGAAGGGAATCTTTCATGCAGGCTCCAAAGGGGATGCGGAGCCAGGGCGCACGAGCTTCAGAGCCCGTTGCACGCGCACGCTCCGCCGGTCAGGCGGTGGCGTCGCTGCGAAGCTAACGCTGATCGTCGGCGGGGTTGCGGGCGCTGCCGCGCAGGAACAGGCGTGACACCGTCTGGGTGAGTTGGGCGCGGTGTTCGCCATCGGCCGAATGCAGCTCGGCCAAAGTGCCGTGCAGCATCTTTTGCGTCAGGCCTCGCGACAACGCGTCGAGTACGGCATCGATGCTTTCGCCTTTGGCGAGCAGCTTGCGCGCGCGGGCGATCTCAGCGGCGCGCCAATCATCGGCTTGCGCATTCAGCGCCTGGATCAGCGGCACGGTGCCGCGCTGGCCCATCCAATGAACGAAGTTCTGCACGCCGGTCTCGATGATGGCTTCGGCCTGCTGTACGGCGGCCTGGCGCTTCTCGCCAGCAGTCTGAACAAGTGCCGAGAGGTCATCGACGGTGTACAGGTAGACATCTGACAGGCGCGCGACTTCCGGTTCAACGTCACGCGGCACCGCCAAGTCGACCACGAACATTGGGCGGTGCTTGCGCGCCTTCAATGCGCGTTCAACGGCGCCGAGGCCAATGATCGGCACCGCGCTGGCGGTGCAGGAAATCACCGCATCGAACTCGCCCAAGCGGGCGGGCAAATCGGTCAGGCGAAGCGCTTCGGCGCCAAAGCGGTTGGCGAGTTTTTGGCCGCGCTCCAGTGTTCGGTTAGCCACCGCCATTGCGCGTGGGTTGCGTGCAGCAAAGTGCGTGGCGACGAGCTCGATCATTTCGCCCGCTCCGACAAACAGCACCTTGGTGTCGCGCAGGTCTTCGAAGAGCTGCGAAGCCAGCCGCACTGCGGCCGCGGCCATGCTGATCGAATGGGAGCCGATTTCGGTGGACGTGCGAACGTCTTTCGCGACCGCAAACGAGCGCTGGAACATCTGATGCAGCGTGGTGCCCAGCGTGCCGGCGGTGCTGGCTTCGCGCACCGCCTGCTTCATCTGGCCGAGGATCTGCGGCTCGCCCAGCACCATGGAATCGAGGCCGCTGGCCACACGGAAGGCATGACGTGCTGCGGCGCCGTTTTCCAGCACATAGGCATGGTTCATCAGTTGCTGGCTGTCCACGCCGCCCAGGCCAGCCAGCCATTCAACGGCCGGCTTCAGCAAGGCCGGGTCGGTGGCGCAATACAGTTCGGTGCGGTTGCAGGTCGACAGCAAAGCCACTTCCGGCGCGGCGGGTGCGCGGGTCACGCGCTCGCGAAAGCCCTGCAATGCCGGTGCAATTTGCTCGAGCGTGAACGCAAACCGGCCGCGCAAATCCAGCGGCGCGGTCGTGTGATTCAAGCCCAAGGCAAAAACGCTCATGCTCCGATTATAAAATTCATCGGCACTTCTGCCTTAAACCGTATTTGGCAGGGTATTCGCTGAATACGCTCGCCATCTGACGAAATCACAGGGAGCAACTTCATGGGCATGCTGGACGCACTGTGGCATGTGCTGAATTTGTTCGCGCCCGCGGTCGCGGTCGGCGCGCTGGCTTCGGCTTTGACCAAGCTGCTTTGGCGCAAGGAGTTGCGAGCGAGTTCATGGCTAAGGATGTGGGCCTGGTCCGCGGTGGCAGGAGGTTTCGCTGCACTGGGGGCCGTGGTCGTGCTGGGGCACGATGGCCAGATGCTGGGTTATGGTGCCTTGGTGCTTGCCTGCAGCTTGGCGCTTTGGTGGTCCAGCTTTGGGCCGGGCCGGCGTTGACAGTTCGGCGCATCGGCTGACGCCCGGCGGCGGTCATCGACCGCCGGGATCTTCGAGCTTCACGCGACCAGTTCGGCGCTCGGGCTGTCACTCATCACGACTTCGGCCCGCAACGAGTGCGGATAAGCCTCGGTGATCGTCACATCGATCATCTGGCCGATCAGTCGCGGCTGGCCTTTGAAGTTGACGATGCGGTTGCACTCGGTGCGGCCCATCAACTCGGTGGCGTCCTTGCGTGAGCGGCCTTCGACGAGGATCTTCTGCACCGTGCCAACGCGTGATTGACCGATCCGGCGCTGGCTGTCTTCGATCACCGCTTGCAGATGCTGCAGGCGCTTGAGCTTCACTTCCTGCGGCGTGTCGTCAAGCAGCGCAGCGGCGGGTGTGCCGGGGCGGGCGCTGTAGACGAAGCTGAAGCTCGAGTCAAAGCCGACATCGTCGATCAGCTTCATCATCTTGTTGAAGTCGTCTTCGGTTTCGCCAGGGAAGCCGACGATGAAGTCGCTGGAGAGGCTGATGTCGGGCCGCACGGCGCGCAGCTTGCGGATCGTGCTCTTGTATTCCATCGCGGTATAGCCGCGTTTCATCGCCATCAAGATGCGGTCACTGCCGTGCTGCACCGGCAGATGGAGATGGTTCACCAGTTGCGGTACGCGGGCGTAGACATCGACCAGGCGCTGGGTGAATTCGTTCGGGTGGCTGGTCATGTAGCGCAGGCGCTCGATGCCAGGAATCTCGGCCACATATTCGATCAGCAACGCGAAGTCGGCGATGTCGGCCGTGCCGCCCATCGCGCCGCGATAAGCGTTGACGTTCTGCCCGAGCAGGGTGATTTCCTTGACGCCCTGGGCCGCCAGGCCGGCCACTTCGACCAGCACATCATCGAACGGGCGCGAGACTTCTTCGCCGCGCGTGTAAGGCACGACGCAGTAGCTGCAGTACTTGGAGCAGCCTTCCA
>CAHJWV010000650.1 GCA_903643055.1 Burkholderiales bacterium
CCGCTGAGCCGAAACCCCATCGAAGGCGCAGTACTGGCAGATGCCGCTCAAGCCCGACGCCGCTCAGTTCCGTGCAGCGCCCTGCCGCGCAAGCCAGGGCGCAATCAAGCGGTCCAGCGACAAGGCGCCCGGCCCCCACAGCGCCAGGCCGATCAGCAGGCTGCCCCAGAAGTAGTGCAGTTGCAGCGCCGGCGCGGCAATCTCGGCCAGGCTCAGAACAGCCACCACGTTCATCACCGACAAGCCCAGCGCGGCAAAGCGCCCGGTCAGGCCGAGTACCAGCAGCACCGGCAGCACCAGTTCGCCCGTGGTCCCGGCATAAGCCGCGACCGTGGGCGACAGCAGCGGCACGTGGTATTCATCGCCGAACAGCGCGAGCGTCGTCTCCCAGTCGCGGATCTTCGTCAGCCCCGACAGGAAGAAGACTTGCGCGACATAACAACGTGCGGCCAATTGAGCCACGGGCTGCAGATACGTCAGGCCGGCCACCAAGCGTTGCCAAAGGGCGAGCAAGGAAAAAAGGAGGGTGCGCATGGTTTGGCTTTCTGGATGGCGGCGCAGGTTGCGCGGCTCTGAACCTTTGGTCGAAGCCGCCGGCGCTTTCTTGCATCGACCGGCCGCAGCGGGCTTGATTCAGCAGTGTCGATCAGACCGCATCCACACAGCGTGCGCGCAGCACCCATCCTTGCTGCAAGGCCTTCAGCAGCCAGGGCTCGAACGCAAACTCATCACCGGCCTGCGCCAGCGCCTCGGCCAGCGAGGCGTCTTGCAGCAAGCTGAGCGTCCAGCGGGCCGTGGCGGCGTCAACGGCTTCGACCTTCGCGCGCCATGCCTGACGCCACACCAGCGCGCATTCCCCTTCGCCGCGGGCCAACGCCTCGCGGAAGGCAGCAAAGCCGCTGTCATCAACCGCCGACAAGCCCTGATGCGCCTGCCACAGGCGAACGATCGGATAAGCGCTGTCCAACAGCGCGATGCCGGGTGCCAGATCCAGGCGCAAGGCCTGCGGATCGGCCTCGCCGAGCAAGTGCAGCGTCGATGCATCGGCTTGTGCTTCGGCCGCGTTCTCAGCCTGAGCCAGCAAGCGATCCAGCCGCGCGGCATCAGCGAGATAAGGCACTTCCACCAGTTGATCGCTGCCGGCAATGAACGCCGGCAAGCCTTCGCCGAACTGCGCAAGGTCACCCCGCTGCGGCGGCTGCGCCTGCCACAGCACTCGCGCCATCACTGCAAAGGACTCATCACCCATCAAGGCGCGCACGGTCGGATAGATCGAACCGAGCGCGCTCTCGGCCGCCGCGCCGGCATTCGCTTCATAGACCTGCATGCCGCGCCGCCGACGCGGCAGCGCATCGCTCAGCCAGGCGGCGCTGGAAGCGGCCTGGCCGGCGGCATCGCCCCGACAAGCCAAGCTTGCACCCTGCTCACGCCGGCCGAGGCTGAGCAGAAAAGCTTGCTGGCGTTGCCGCTCGATCTCGCTCATGATTTCACCGCCGCCGTTGAGGCGCGGTGGCTTTCAACGCTGCGCATGGCACGGGAGCATTCTGGGGCGAAGCTCGCTGCAGCCATTCCAATTGCAATGACGCAGCTTCTCGCGCCTCACCGAGCAACACCTCCAACGCCGGCAATGCGGTGTCCCACTCCACCAGCGTCGGCACCGCGCCGAAGCATTCGATGGCGTGGCGGTAAGCCCGCCAGACCGGCTCATGCACGCGGCTGCCGTGGTCATCGATGACGATGTCGCCGGCATCGTGATAACCGGCCAGATGGAGCTCGCCGACGCTGCCGGCATCGATCGCATCGATCCAGGCGCACGCGCGCTCAGCGGCCTGCGTGGCGTTCTCGGCGCCGTCGTTCAGGGCGTTCACGACGAGGTTGTTGACGTCGAGCAGCAGGCCGCAGCCGGCGCGCTGCGTCAGCGCATTGAAGAAATCGGGCTCGCTGAAATCCCGGTCGGCCCAATGCACATAAGCCGACAGGTTCTCGACCAGGATCGATCGCTTCAGGCGCTCCTGGACCCGCGAGACGTTATCGGCCATCAGCGCGAGCGAACCCTGCGTGAAAGGGATCGGCAGCAGGTCGTTTGCATGCAGTACCGGCCCACTGTTAGCGGCCTGCGCGCGCGCAAAGCAGGCGTGGTCGGAGACCCGCAGCGGCTCGATGCGATCGACCAGCCGCGCCAGCCGGTCGAGATGCCAAGGGTCGATGCCCGCGGCCGAACCGAGCGCAAGGCCCACGCCATGCAGGCTCACGCCATAGTGCGATCGCGCTTGATGCAACACGGCCAGCGCCGCGCCGCCATCGGCAAAGAAGTTCTCGGAATGGACTTCGACAAAGCCCAAGGGCGGGCGCTGCTCCAGCAGGTCCGCGTAGTGGGGCTGGCGCATGCCAATGCCCACAGTGGCCATCGAGACAGCGTCAGGCTTCATCGGATCGATCAGCTTAGGCAGCGAACCCAGGCAGCAAAGCGGGGCCGAGCAAGCGCTGCGTTAGGGACCAAGCCCGGACCGACAGACAAACTGGCGAACCAGTTCATGCGCCCGTCCACACAGCGCCACGCTCCAGCCGCTTACTTCTTCTCTTCAGCCTTCTTGGCTTCATCTGCCGTCAAGCCGCCAGCGGCCTTGCAGGTGCCTTTGGCCACGTACTTCCATTCGTCGGCAGCCCTGTCGACCTTGGCCTGGCCGGCACAGGAATGCGAGCCCGATTTGCTGGCGCAGTCGTTCTCGCCGGCCTTGGCGATGCCATAACATTTTTCCTTGGCTTTCTCTTCTGCGGCCGCAGGGCTGGCGAGGCCGACGGCCAAGAGGGATGCGAGGGCAGACGAGAGGATCAGGCGTTGGGAATTCATCAAGGTTCTCCGGTACTTTCGGGTGTGGGTGGCGGGTGCAGTGGACCATGGTCGACATCATCGAACGACCTGACTCAGTCGTTCGATGGCGCGGCTTCTTACAGCCGGCGCCATCATGGCCCGGATTGCGCCGGGCTTGCGAAATAAACGGTGTCACGAACGGTTCGTAGCCGTTCCACAGCGAGCTTCGCACGCCGGCGCGCCGCCGCCTCGTCTGCGTTCCGCCTCCTTCACTGCAACTGCCAAGCGCCACCGAGCGAGCGGATCAAGGCCACTGTCGTCACCGCCCAGCTGCCACGCAGCTTGACGGCCTGGCGCTGGATCAGCAGCAGGTCGCGTTGCGTATCGATGAACTGCAGATAGCTGTCTTCGCCGGCCTTGTAGCGCAAGTCGGCCAGGCGCGCGGCGCGGCGCGCCGACTCGACCGCGGAGTCGGTCAGCGTCACCTGCTCGCGCACCGATTGCAGGCCGACCAGCTGGTCTTCGACATCGGCAAAAGCCCCCAGCACCGACTCGCGGTAGTTCGCGACCGCCCCTTCGAGCGAGGCTTCAGCACGCGTGATCGCCGCGCGGTTGCGCCCGCCATCGATGATTGGCAACGACAGCACGACACTCGTCAACCACGAGCGGCTGCTCCACTTGAACAGGTCGTCCAGTTCGTTCGACGCAAAACCACCGTTGGCCGTCAAGGTCAGCGCCGGGAACAGCGCCGCCTTGGTAACGCCGACGCGCGCGGTCGCGGCCTGCATCGCCAATTGCGCGGCGTTCACATCGGGGCGGCGTTCGAGCAGCGCCGAGGGCAAGCCAGGTGGCGCCACCGGCACCACGACGTTGTCAGACAAGGGCGTGACCGCAAAGCTGAACTGCGACGGCGACTGCCCCAGCAGCACACCCAGCGCATGCTCGCTGCGCGCTCGTTGCGCACGCAGCCCCACCATCTCGGCACGCAAGGTGGCGAGATCGGTGCGCGCACGGGCGCGGTCGATCTCGGCCACGTCACCGGCCTGGAAGCGCTTGTCGATCAGGCGCTCGTTGTCTTCGCGCAGTTTGACGGTCGCGTCGAGCTGCGCGATCTCGGCATCGAAAGTCCGCAGCGAAAAATAGGCTTGCGCCACATCGGCCTGCAGCGCGAGCAGCACTGAGCGGTAGCTGGCTTCTACGCCCTCGGCATCGGCGCGGGCGGCGCTGATGCTGTTGTCGACACGGCGGAACAGGTCGATCTCATAGCTGGCGCCGAGCGAGGCATTCCAGCCGGTCGAGGCCGATGTCGCCGCGCCGGCCGGCAGGCCGAGCGACGACGGCGCAGATTTGCTGCGCTGGCCACCGGCGTTCAGGCCCAGCTGCGGCCAGCGGTCGGCCTGCGCGCCGCGCACATCGGCACGCGCTGCCTTGACGCGTGCTGCGGCCGAGGCCAAGGTCGGGCTGGCTTGCGAGGCCTGCATTTCGAGCGCGTTCAGCTGCGCATCACCAAAGCTTTCCCACCAGGCGCCGCGGGCGGCGGCTTCCGAGGGCAGCGCGGTCTTCCAGCTGCCCTCCATCGGCGCGAGTTCCTTGTAGGCCGCCGGCACCTCGATCTCGGGCGTTGGCATCGTGGGCGCCAGCGAACAGCCGGCGAACACGAATGCGCTCATCAAAACCGTTAGCGCCAGCATGCTTCGCGCCGGCACCGATCCGCGGGTGGGTATCGTCGTCATCGTGTTCTCGTTCATGCGGTCAGCCCCTGCGTCAGGGCGGGCGTGCGCCGGCCCGACAGGCGAACCGCCAGCGTGCGCAGCAGCACATAGAAAAGCGGCGTCAGGAAGAGGCCGAACAGCGTCACGCCCAGCATGCCGGCGAACACCGCAACCCCCATCGCATGGCGCATCTCGGCGCCCGCGCCCGATGAAAACACCAGCGGCAGCACGCCCATGATGAAAGCGATCGAGGTCATCAGGATCGGGCGCAGCCGCAAGCGGCAGGCTTCGAGCGCGGCATCGACGATGCTGCGGCCCTGATGCTCCAGGTCGCGGGCGAACTCGACGATCAGGATCGCGTTCTTCGACGCGAGCCCGACCAGCACGAACAGCGCGATCTGCGTGAAGATGTTGTTGTCGCCATGGGTCAGGTACACGCCGAGCAAGGCACACAAGATCGACGCCGGCACGATCAGGATCACCGCCAGCGGCAAGGTCCAGCTTTCATATTGCGCAGCCAGCACGAGGAAGACGAGCAGCACGCACAGCGGGAACACGATCACCATCGTGTTGCCAGCCAAGATCTCCTGATAGGTCAGGTCGGTCCATTCGAAGCTGATGCCACGCGGCAGCGTTTCAGCCGCCAGCTTCTCGAGCACAGCCTGCGCCTGCCCCGACGACACGCCGGGTGCGGGCCCGCCGTTGAAGTCGGCCGCCATGAAGGAGTTGTAGCGCTCGACACGGTCCGGCCCATAGGTGCTGCTGACCTTCACAAGGCTGGCCAGCGGCACCATCTCTTGCGCGGCAGTGCGCACCTTGAACTGGCCGATCGACGCGGCATCCGAGCGGAACGCCGCATCGGCCTGCGCGATCACCTGGTAGGTGCGGCCGAACTTGTTGAAGTCATTGACGTACAGCGAACCGAGGTTGATCTGCATCGTGTTGAAGATGTCGGCCAGCGGCACACCCAACTGCTTGGCCTTGGTGCGGTCGACATCGGCATTGAGCTGCGGCACGTTGACCTGATAGCCCGAGAAGACACCAGCCAGCCTCGGTTCTTGCCAGGCCTTGCTTTGTAAGGCCTGCACGGCGGCCGACAGCGCGTCTTGCCCCAGGTTGGCGCGGTCTTCGACATACAGCTTGAAGCCGCCGATCGTGCCCAAGCCATCAACCGGCGGCGGCGGGAAGACCATGATGAAGGCGTCTTGGATCGCGCCCAGCCGCTTGTTGACCTCGGCTGCGATCTCGCCGCTCGACAGGCCCGGTCCCTTGCGGTCCGCAAAGTCATCGAGCGAGTAAAAAACGATGCCGGAGTTCGGCGCGTTCATGAAGCCGTGGATCGACAGGCCCGGAAACGCGATCGAGTTCTTCACGCCCGGCACCGATTGCGCGATGTCGGTCATGCGGCGGATCACCGACTCCGTGCGGTCCAGCGAAGCCGCATCGGGCAACTGCGCAAAGCCGATCAGGTATTGCTTGTCTTGCGATGGCACGAAGCCCGACGGCACGAGGCGGAACATGAACACCGCCGCCACCGCCAGCAGCAGGTAGACGCCGATGGTCGCGGTCTTGTGCTTCAGCACGCGGCTCACACCGCCGTGATAGCCATTCGACGAGCGATCGAAGAAGCGGTTGAAGCGCTTGAAGAAGCCGCCGAAGGCCCAGTCCATCGCACGCGACAGCTTGTCTTTCGGTGCATCGTGCGGCCTCAGCAGCGCTGCGGCCAGCGCAGGCGACAAGGTCAGCGAGTTGAAGGCCGAAATCACCGTGGAGATCGCGATCGTCAATGCGAACTGGCGATAGAACTGGCCGGTCAGCCCCGACACGAAAGCGATCGGCACGAACACGGCGCACAGCACCAGCGCGATCGCGATGATCGGCCCCGAGACCTCCTTCATCGCCTGGATCGTCGCATCGCGCGGGCTCAGGCCGTCGGCGATGTTGCGCTCGACGTTTTCCACCACGACAATCGCGTCGTCGACCACGATGCCGATCGCCAATACCAACCCGAACAGCGACAAGGTGTTGATCGAAAAACCGAGGCCCAGCAGCACCGCGAAGGTACCGATCACCGACACTGGTACTGCCAGCAGCGGGATCAGCGACGCACGCCAGGTCTGAAGGAACACGATCACCACCAGCACGACCAGTGCGATGGCTTCGAGCAGGGTGTGGATCACCGCCGAGATTGAGTCGCGCACGAACTGCGTCGGGTCATAGACGATCGCGTAGTCGACGTCTTGCGGGAAGTCGCGCTTGACCTCTTCCATCAGCGCGCGCACGTCTTCCGACAGTTGCAACGCGTTCGATTGCGGCGCCTGGAACAGGCCCAGCGCCACGGCCGGCTTGTTGTTCAGCAGCGACCGCAACGAATAGGTCGACGCCCCCAGTTCGATGCGCGCGACATCGCGCAGCCGCGTGATGCCCAGCATCGATCCACCCGCAGCCGCCTGCGCACCCGCGCGAATGATGATGTCGCCGAATTCGTCTTCGCTCGTCAGGCGGCCTTGCGCGTTGACCGACAGCTGGAACGGCGCATCCTTCGCGGGCGACGCCCCGACCACGCCGGCGGCCACCTGCACGTTCTGTTCGCGGATGGCGGCCACGACATCGGGCGCGGTCAGCCCGCGCGCCGCGATCTTCTGCGGATCGAGCCAGACGCGCATCGAATAGTCGCCCGCGCCGAACACCTGCACCTGCCCCATGCCCTGCAGGCGCGACAGCCGGTCCTTGATGTTGAGCACCGCGTAGTTGCGAAGGTAGATCTCGTCATAGCGCGAGTTCGGCGACAGCAAATGCACGACCATCGTGATGTTGGGCGAGCTCTTGACCGTGGTCACACCGATCTGCCGCACTTCATCCGGCAGCCGCGCCAGCGCGCGCTGCACCCGGTTCTGCACCTGGGTTTCGGCCTGTTCGACATTGGTGCCGACCTTGAAGGTCACGGTCAGGTTCATGCCACCGTCGCCTGTGGCCTGTGAGCCCATGTACAGCATGTTCTCGACGCCGTTGATGGCTTCTTCGAGTGGCGCGGCCACCGTCTGTGCGATCACCGTCGGGTTGGCGCCGGGGAAACGCGTGCTGACGACGACCGAGGGCGGCACGACTTCGGGATATTCCGAAATCGGCAGACGGAAGATCGCGATCAGCCCGCCTAGAAAAATGAGGATGGACAGCACCGCCGCGAAGATCGGCCTGTCCACGAAGAATCGCGAAAAGTTCATGGAAATCCTAATTGTTGTGCGTGATGCCGCTGTCGATATCGATGGCGATCAAGCTCACTGCGGCGCGCTGGCGGCCGGGCCGCTCATCGCAACCAGCTCGGGCGTGACCGCAGAGCCCGGGCGAACGCGCTGCAAGCCATTGACGACGATGCGGTCGCCCGGCTTCAGGCCGGAACGAACCACCCGCAAACCATCGATGCGCGGGCCCAGTTCGACCACGCGGTAATCAGCCTTGTTCTCGGTGCTGACCACATAGACGAACTTGCGGCTCTGGTCGGTGCCGATCGCGTCCTCTTTGATCAGCAAGGCATTCGTACCGTTCGATTCGGCACCCACTTGCACGCGAGCAAAGAGTCCCGGCGTCAGCGCGCCGTCTTTGTTGTCGAGCACGGCGCGCATGCGCACGGTGCCGGAGGCGGGGTCGATGCGGTTATCGACGAAATCGAGCCGTCCCTCGTGCGGAAAGCCGTCTTCGTTGGCCAGGCCGGTGCGCACCTTCACGCCCTGCCCGCCGTCACGGGCGCTCGCGCCCAGGTTCAGGAAGGTCGCCTCGTCGCCGTTGAAGCTGACATAGACCGGGTTCACCGACACCAGCGAAGTCAGCACCACGCTGCTGTCGATCAGATTGCCGACCGTGACTTCGGCCTTGCCGATGCGCCCGGAGAACGGCGCGCGCACCGTCGTGTAGTCGAGGTTCAGCTTCGCGACCGCCAGCGTCGCCTGATCGGCCAGCGCGGCGGCTTCCAATTGGCGGGAGCTGGCAGCACGTTCATCGAAATCGCGCTGCGCGATCGCGTTGTCGGCCAACAGGCGCTTCGAGCGATCCAGCTCGCTGCGAGCCAGTTCGGCCTTCGACTTCGAGCTGGCCACGGCCGCTTCGAGCCGGGCAGAGTCGGCCTGGAAGCTGCGCGGGTCGATCACGAACAGCACATCGCCCTTCTTGACCAGCGCGCCGGGTTTGAAGTGGATCGAATCGATGATGCCGCCGACGCGGGCGCGGACCTGCGCCGATTCCACCGCCTCGATGCGGCCGGAGAAATCCTGCTGCTCGACCACGCTGCG
>CAHJWV010000651.1 GCA_903643055.1 Burkholderiales bacterium
TCCCGTGTTCTGGCAAATAACTTCTGGAACCAAAAGCCCGTTGCTGTGAATTAATTTTGTCAGTTTTCTGATAATCCAAGACGCCAATGACGTTAAAACCATTTGAATCCAAATCACCAAAGCCAATACTACCATTGACACCACGACTTCCACCGCCGCCCGCGTCATTAGATGCAGTGTTAACGGAGATCTCGCCCCCCGTATAACTGCGACGAGTAATGAAGTTGATTACGCCACCAATTGCATCCGTTCCATATAATGCAGATGCACCGTCGCGGAGGATCTCAATTCGCTCCAGCGCTGCGAAAGGAATCATGTTTAAATCAGCACTGGCGCCATCGAGCGCATTATTTGCAACTCTTCGGCCATTCAACAGCAACAACGTTTTATTGCTGCCAATACCTCTAAGGTCAGCAAAAGATGCCCCGCCAGTTCCGAGACCAACTGATTGGCTTGTTCCTTGGGACGACGTGCTCGAAGAAAGCCGTTGGATCACTTGCTCGATTGAAGTAATGCCTTCTTTCTTCAGATCGTCCATTTTTAAGACAGTTACTGGAACTGCTGTCTCAGCATCAATGCGTTTAATCGCCGAACCAGTAATCTCAACACGCTCAAGCTGTTGCTGAGCCAATGAAGGCAGTGTCGTTATGAACAACCCGCTGCCAAACGCAAGCATTAAGCCTGTGCTGACTTTTGTCTTTTTGAACATGTGATCTCCTGGAACGAGGGAAGTTGATGGGGTATGGTCACAGGTTGCAAGCCATGTGCCGGCTTAGGAATGAGAAAACTTGCTTGCTAAACCAAAACAGAGATTGGACATTTTCGCGATGGTTGCGCTCTACTGAATTGATTCACACTCCGAGAAAACACCCGTTGGATGGACGCGACAAAAAACGTGACCGCGTCATCAAGTGTGCGCGTCTGAACCAAAGCTGATACGAGGCACAGCCACCAAGAGCGTTTTGGTATAGGCAGTTTGAGGCCGGCGCAGCACCTCTTCGCAATTCCCAGATTCTTCTATGGAACCACGCTGCATCACCGCAACCCGATCAGCCACATATTCAACAACCCCAATGTTGTGGGTAATGAACAAGTAGGAAACGTCCAACTCTTGCTGCAACTCTCGCAGCAGATTCAAAATCTGCGCCTGCACAGAAACATCCAAGGCCGACGTCGGCTCATCACAAACAATCAATTTTGGCTTCAGCGCCAAGGCGCGTGCAATCGCGATACGCTGCCGTTGCCCGCCTGAGAATTCATGTGGGTAACGCAGCAAGGCGTCGCGGCGCAAGCCGACACGGTCAACCAGTGTTTCCAACTCTGAGCGGCGCGCCGTCAAATCCATTTCCGGCCGCAGCGCCAGCAAACCCTCTTCCAGCAAGTCGAAAACCCGCATGCGGGGATTCAGCGAGGCGAAGGGGTCTTGGAAAATGATTTGAATGGAGCGGCGCGCATCTTTCAGTGCGTCACCATGCAAACTGAAAAGGTCCTGGCCTTTGAACAAGGCCTTGCCCTCAATCACCGCTTGGTCGCGCAGCAATTGAACAATGGCTTTGCCGGTGGTGGTTTTGCCGCAACCCGATTCGCCGACCAGCGCCAGGGTTTCGCCTTTGCGGATCTGGAATGACACGCCGTTGACGGCGTTGAAGTATTGCTTCGTGCGTTGCAGCAAGCCGGAACGGATGGGGAATCGCACCGACAGCTCTTGGACGTCGAGCAAGACCTCACCCTGAACCTCGTTCGCCGCGGAGACCGGCTCGATGTTGCCAAACTGCGCCTTGACCGCCGGGGTGTCAACGGGCTGCGGCGCAGCCGTGGCTTCTGCCGTCGGCCGCACGCCATCCCGATAAAGCAGGCAACGCACGTTGTGTGTCGCTACGGGCGCCACCAGTTCCGGGCGCACCTCATGGCACTGTGTCATGACACGGTCGCAGCGCGGCGCGAAGCGGCAGCCGGCAAATTCCTGCCACAGCGGCGGCACGGTGCCGGGGATGGCCGCCAGAGACTCGCCGCGCTTGCCCGATTCCGGCAGCGCGTTCAGCAACAGCCGCGCATAGGGATGAAGCGGGCTGCTGAAGAACTGGCTGGCAGGTGCGACTTCGATGATCTGCCCCGCATACATCAGCGCCACCCGATGCGCCATGCCCGACACGACGCCCAGGTCGTGCGTGATCAGCAGCATGCCCATGCCTTGCTCGCGCTGAAGGTCTTTGAGCAAGTCGAGGATCTGCTTCTGGATCGTTACATCGAGCGCGGTGGTCGGCTCATCGGCAATCAGGAAGTCGGGCTCGGCAGCCAATGCGATGGCAATCATCACCCGCTGCTTTTGCCCGCCCGACAGGCGAAATGGGTATTCATCGATGCGCCGCTGCGGCTCAGGAATGCCGACACGGCCGAGCCATTCAATGGCTTTGGCGCGCGCCGCAGCGCCACGCAAGGGCGTGTGCAGTTCGATGGCTTCGATGATCTGATCGCCCACGCGGATCACCGGATTCAGGCTCGTCGAAGGCTCCTGGAAGATCATGCCGATGCGGCCGCCACGGATCGCGCGCATGGCCGATTCCGGCAGCGCCAGCACATCTTCGCCTTGCAGCTCATAGCGGCCTTGCGTGACGCGGCCGTTCTCCGGCAGCAGGCGCATCAGCGCCAGCGCGGTCATGCTTTTGCCGCAGCCCGACTCGCCGACCAGCGCAAATGTTTCACCGCGTTCGATGCTGAGCTTGAGGCCATCAATGGCTTTGATCAGGCCCGCCTCGGCATCCAGCGCGACTTTCAGATCATCGATTACCAACATGTCTCGGTAGCCTGTAGAGGTGTTGCAGGTCAGCGCTTCGCGCCAGGAGCGGCCAACAGCCGATGAATCACGCGTGGCCTGAAGTTGCGCGAACGGGGATCGAAAGCATCTCTCACGCCATCGGCAAACAAGTTGGCTGCCAGCACCAGCGTGACCATGAATCCGAAGGCTGCGGCGAAAGACCACCACACGGCCGGCTCGCGGCTCATTTCGCTGCGTGCCAGGTTGATCATGCCGCCGAAGCTGCTCATCGACGGGTCGACGCCGACACCGACGTAGGTCAATACCGCCTCATAGAGGATCAATTCGGAGAAGCTCAGCACGGTCGTGATCAGCACCAGATGCATGACGTTAGGCAGGATGTGGCGGCTCATGATGCGTACATGGCTGACGCCGAAGGCGGTCGCAGCCTGCACGTAATCGAGCTCGCGCAGCTTCAGCGTTTCGCCACGCACCAAGCGGCACAAGGTTGCCCAGCCAGTGATCCCCAAAATCGCGCACAACAAAAAGATCTTCAGATCGGAGCGCTCCGCACCGGTTTGGAACAGCTCCGAGTGGGTATCGAGAAAGACCTGAACCATCAACACGCAGGCGGCGATCAGCAGCACATTCGGTACCGAGGTCAACGTGGTGTAGAGGTATTGAATGACTTCATCGACCCAGCCTTTGAAGTAGCCGGCCAGGATGCCGAGCACGACGGCAAACGGCAAGGTCGCCAGGGTCGACAGCGCACCGATCACGAAGGCCGTGCGCACGCTCTTCAACGACAGGTACAACACATCGTTGCCGGTGCGGTCGCTGCCGAACACGTGATAGTGGTTCATCAGGCCACCGACCACACCACCCAGCACGCAGGTCACGGCCAGCGTGATCATCACCGCGCGCAAAGGGTAGTGGGTGCGGTCGCGGGCGATGTCGCTCCACGCCGTCAGCAGGCCCCCATGCGAGCGGCGCAGCATGGCGCCCACCACCAGCAACACCCCCCCATAAACCAGCACACCCATCAACGCGCCCTGAGCCGCCTTGGTTGCGATATCGCCAGCCCATTGCGCCTTCGGGTCATTCAGGTGCGCACCACCGAACTTGAGGCGCGGATAGTCACGAACCGCCTTGCCAGCGGACTCGATCGACTCCTTGTTGACCCCGATGAAAGCAAGCGGCGCCGAATAAGTGGTCTCGCGCATCTGCACCTGTCGCGCCAGCAGCAGGTCCAGCAGCGACTCGGTGCGGGTGTCGTAATAGACCTCGGCCGTGGTGCTTGACTGTGTCAATGCGCGGCGGAAATGGACGCTGTCCAGCGCGGTGACGCTGGAGAAGATCAACAGCAGCACGCCCGCACTCAGCGCTGCCGGATCGTGCAGCACTTTTTTCCAGTTGACCTGTAAAGGCGGCTGCTTCAGCACACGCCATACATAAACGACCAACGCCAGAAACAGCGCATAAAGCGCCACGTCGGTCCAGAGGAAAACAAACTTGAAGCCCATGTCAAACATTCAAATGCAGCTTAGCCATCAGGACAGCCGAACCCGCGGATCGACCCAGGTGTAGATCAGATCGA
>CAHJWV010000652.1 GCA_903643055.1 Burkholderiales bacterium
TGTTGGTCGTGTTGTGGCGGCTGCGGCACTCGCGCATCGGCCGAGCCTTCGAAGCCATCAAGGAAGACGAGATTGCAGCGTCGTTGATGGGCATCGGCGTAATGGCGCACAAGATGCTGGCCTTTGCGCTCGGGGCGGCCATTGCTGGGCTGGCTGGCGCGCTCAATGCGCATCTCACCTTCTTCATCGGACCGAGTGAATTCGGCTTTGATCGCGGTGTCGACATCCTGACGATGGCAATTCTCGGTGGCGTGGGCGGGTTGACCGGGCCGGTGCTCGGCGCGGCCATCATCACCTTGCTGCCCGAGTTGCTGCGTTCGCTGAAAGACTTCCGGGCCATGGTCAACGGTGTGATCCTCGTGGTCATCGTGCTGTTCCTGCCGCGTGGCCTCTGGGACCCTTTGCGCCTCAAGCAATGGCGCGCGCAGCGCAAGGCGCGGGGAGCGCGTTGATGCTGACGCTGTCGAAGGTTTCCAAGCGCTTTGGCGGACTGTCGGTATTGCAGGACGTGAGCTTCGAGGTGCCGGCGGGCAAGGTGTTCGGCCTGATTGGGCCTAACGGCGCGGGCAAGACGACGGTCTTCAATCTGATCACCGGATTGATTGCGCCCAGCGGCGGCGGCATTAGCTTCAAAGGCCAGGCGCTGCCGGGCCTGAAGCCGCATCAGATCACGCGGCTCGGCCTGGGGCGCACTTTCCAGAACATCCGCATTTTCAAAGGGATGAGCTTGCTCGACAACGTGATCGTCGGCATGCATGCGCAGTTGAATTACGGCGTGGCAGCCTGGATGCTGGCACTGCCCGGCTTTCGTGCGCAAGAGCGCCGTGCGCGCGAGCGGGCGCTGGAGTTGTTGACGTGGATGGGCTTGGCGCACAAGGCCGATGACATCGCCGACAACCTGTCGTATGGCGAGCAGCGCAAGCTCGAACTGGCGCGCGCGCTGGCCACCGAGCCCCAACTGCTGTTGCTCGATGAGCCGGTGGCGGGCATGAATGCGAGCGAAAAGCAGGAGTTGATGGCCGAGATCCAGCAGATCCGGCAACGCGGCTACACGATCTTCATGATCGAGCACGACATGCGCTTCGTGATGGGCTTGTGCGATGAAATCGCGGTGCTGAATTTCGGCCGCATCATCGCGCAAGGCACGCCCGATGAGATCCAGCGCAATCCGGAAGTGATTGAGGCTTACCTCGGCCGCGATGACGATGCGCCGGAGGTCCAGGCATGAGCGCCTTGCTCGAAGTCTCAGGCTTGCATGTGGCCTATGGCCACATCGAGGCGGTGCAGGGAATCGACTTTCAGGTCGAGTCGGGAGAGATCTGCTCGCTGGTCGGTGCCAATGGCGCAGGCAAGTCGACGACGCTGCTGGCCTTGTCGGGCTTGGTGAAGCCGCGTGCCGGCAGCATCAGGTTCGAAGGCGAAGACATCACCCGGCTGAAGCCGCATCAGATTGTCGAGCGCGGTTTGGTGCAGGTGGCCGAAGGGCGCGCGATCCTGACGACGATGACGGTGCGCGAAAACCTCGAACTCGGCGCTTATCGGCGCAAAGACAAAGCCGCAGTAGCTGCTGACTTGGAGCGGGTGTTGTTGCTGTTTCCTCGCCTGAAAGAACGGCTGGACGGTGTGGCCGGCAATCTTTCCGGTGGCGAGCAGCAGATGCTGGCCATTGGCCGCGCCTTGCTGGCCAAGCCCCGGCTTTTGTTGCTGGACGAGCCGTCGATGGGCTTGGCTCCGATCATCGTGCAAGGGATTTTCCGCACCTTACGCGACATCAATCTCGATGGCTTGACGATCTTGCTGGTCGAGCAGAACGTGCGGCAGGCGATGAAGATTGCGCGGCATGGCCATGTGCTGGAGAACGGCAAGATCGTGCTGCAGGGCGCGGGCGCCGATCTGCTGCACGACCCCCAAGTGCTGGCCGCCTACCTCGGTGCTTGAGCGCTAGAGCCGAGTCGGCCCTGGGCAGGTATCAGGGCTGCAATTCAGCTGGCGGTGGCGGCGCGAAACAGCTTGCCAGAGCGGGTGCCGGTGCGGCAGAACGCCAGAATGGGCTTGGGTAGATCGGCCAGCAGGCTTGCGAAACGGGCGATGTCTTCCGGCGATTGGACGGCTGGGCTGACCGGCAGGAAGGCGTATCTCAGGCCGGCCGCTTCGGCCGCAGCCTGGATGGCGGCACTGGTCGGCTGGTCGGGGCCGCCTTCAAAATCGGGCCGGTTGTTGATCACGCTCTTGAAGCCGTTTTGCGCGGCCCAGGCCATGGCTTCGGTGTCGAGCTGAGGGGCAACGCAGATATCGGCGCTCAGCTGTTGGATGGCGGGTGCGGTCATGAAGAATGCTCGCTGGGTTAGCGGCTCAGCGCCTGTTTGACGGCAGCGGAGACCTGGCCCATGTCGGCCTTGCCTGCGAGTGCCGTCTTGACGGCGCCCATCACCTTGCCCATGTCGCCAGGGCCACTGGCGCCGAGGCCGGCAACGATTTTGGCCACTTCGGCGGCAATCTCGTCGGCGCTCAGGCGTTGCGGTAGGTAAGACTCCAGCACCGCCAGTTCGGCGGTTTCCTTGTCGACCAGGTCGGTGCGGCCAGCGGTCGCGAACTGCGAGATCGAGTCTTTGCGTTGCTTGATTAGCTTGTCGATGATCGCGATCACATCGGTGTCGCTGAGCACGACACGCTCATCCACTTCCTTCTGCTTCAGTGCCGCGAGCAGGCCGCGGATGGTCAGCAGGCGCGGCGCATCCTTGGCGCGCATCGCGATCTTCATGTCTTCGGTGATCTGGTCCTTGAGGCTCATCGGGGCTCCCTGGAAGGTTGGGGCAGGGCCATGCGCCAACCTTCCAGGGAGCAGATCGGAAGAGCACACGTCTGAACTCCAGTCA
>CAHJWV010000653.1 GCA_903643055.1 Burkholderiales bacterium
CAGCGGCCGGAGGTCGGGCGTCATCGCGCAGGCCTCAACGAGCACATCGGCACGCGGCTTGATGGGCGCGAATTCGCTTTCGCTGCGGAGCGACGTGGTTCCCGGATCGCCGTGGTGCACGTCAACGTAGACAAAGGGAATCTGCGCAGGCGATGGCCGGCATTCGGCATTCGCAGCAACGTCGAAAGTCGCCTTCACCACCAGAACGCAGTGCTTGCGGGCATGCTTGTCGGTAGAGACAAATCGCTCTGCCAGAAATGGCGTCGTGTTAGAGGTAATTTGCATTCACGTTCGAGCCGGTCAAGCTGAACGTTAGAGGCGGCCTCGATCAAAGCACAGTGAAGAAAGTCATTCCGCCGTGAGTTGCCTTGAGCGGTTTGAGAGGCACGCTTGAACAACGCCGTGCGCGAGGGGTGGCCTTACTGTGCGATGGAAAGTGCAGGTGCGAGTTCGGGTCATGCAGCGACTGCTTCAGCGAGCGCTGCGTTTTGATGATGTGCGGCGGTGTGAGGCGCGTGGGCACCCAGCCCAGGTTGTTGGCTGACAGCGCGTTCAGCTTGTCGACGCTGAGCTGCGAAGGGTCGAGCACGACAGGGCCGAGGAAGTCGTCGCCGGTGATGCTTTCCGGCAGGTAGGTGTACAGCGCATTGGCCCAGGTGCCACCTGAGACCGAGGAGATCGCGAACACTTCCTTCCCAATCCCATCGAACCCAGGCCTCGCAACTGGCTCAGCGTGCAGATGAGCGCGCGGGCGCCGCCACCCGAGAGGTATACGCGAGCGATTAGTCGTTGGGTTGAGGCCGGGACAAATTCGGAACGTCCGAGGGCTGGATCCTGGCGATCAGCGTGAGGCTCATGGAGGGCTCCCTGACGGTGCCGTCGTGATCGGCAGCTTCGGGGTGATGGCAACTCGGAGGGTGTGGCGAAAAGGCCCGCGTGCGCCCGACTTGTTTCGATCGTGGGCTTCGAGGCTCAGGTCGGGGTGGCGGGGATGATGGGCGTGGGTGCGTGTCTTTGTCGAGTTAGCGAATCAGTGGTTGAGACTGTGACGTGGCTTGCCAGATCGGGGTCCTCCCGTAAATATGTTTGGACGACCAACACGGTATGACTTTGGTTAGGCGAGGTCGACAAGGTGGCGTGGCAAGCTCTGCCCATCAATGGTTAGTTCGCTGCAGGTTAGATTTCGATCGCTTTGTAGGTCGACTGCTTTCAGTCATTAGCCGACATTGCTGACCGCCGGCTTTGCGGTTTCGGGAATTGATTGGATAGACCACTGCGCAGCGGGCGGCTGAAATGACGTGTCGTCAGGCGTATCTCGCGACCGATCCCGTTGCCTGCCAAAGTGGCTGCACTGACACAATCGCAGCACGGCCGTCAAAGGGAGAGGCGAAATGTCTGCAGAACTATTCTTCGAATATGACTTCAACGCAACGCTCTTTCCGCTGAAGACCAATCAATTGATGGTCACGCGAGGCGGCGGCAGTTTGAAGCAGTACATCGAGAAGCGAATTCTCAGTACGGACCCCGCCCATGCGGGCGACAGCTTCCTGAACCAGCAGAAGGTCTACGCAGCAAAACCTCAGAACCACCTGCGTCGCACCGTCTGCCTGGATCCTGTCGCGACCTACTACTTATACGACCTAATGTTCCGCCAGCGAGCATCGTTCAGGAAGTCGGTCAGCGATAAGAGATGCTCGTTCGGATACCGCTTCAATGAAGGCAAGCCCATCGCAGTGCACACAGCGTTCGAGGAATTTCGATCGGCAGTCATCTGGTGCGACTTCAACTACAACAACATGATCAGGTTCGACATCGCGTCGTACTTCAACTCGCTGTATCACCATGATGTCGGCCATTGGTTCGCCGCGCTGCCCGGAGTAGACGGGCGTACGGCCACCGGCTTCAACCAATTCTGTCGCGAGATAGGTGGCGGCCGGTCGATCGACTTTCTGCCTCAGGGGATCTACCCGACCAAGATGATCGGCAGCGAATTCCTCAAGTTCGTGGACTTGTCCAAGGAACTCCAATCGGCGCAGTTGCTTCGCTTCATGGACGATTTCTACCTATTCGACAACGACGAGGATGTCCTCACTCGCGACTTCATCCGGATGCAGCAACTCTTGGGCGGCAAGTCTCTTAACGTGAACCCGTCGAAGACAGCAAGGGTTACTGGAGAGCAGTTCATCTCAGAGTCCGTCTCCGCGATCCGCGAGGAGCTGAAGACGCTGATCGATGATGCTGATGAGATTGCTGTATTCGGCTCAGGGGCTGAATTTTCGGAAGAGCAAACCCCACGAAATTTGGAAGAGGCTGAAATCCAACGGCTCCTAGACCTGCTCGTTGATCCGCGCGCGGAGGAGTCAGACGTTGAACTAATCCTGTCTGTTTTGCAGCATCACAGCGACGGCATCGCGTCTCGGCTACCGCTACTGCTTCAACGGTTTCCTAATATCGTTAAACAGATTCACACGTTGTGCCGGTCGCTAGACGACAAGGAGGCCTTAGCAAAGGAAATGCTTGGCGTAGTGCAGGATGGCTCCGAACTCATTGAGTACCAGCTCTTTTGGATGGCTGCGATCGCAGAGGATTATCTCGCGGGCGCGTCGGTTTTTGATGATCTCATCATGGGCATCTACCTGCGCGCGTCGAGCATGCCGATCGCTCAGGCAAAAGTTCTAGAAATTTCAATCCAGACCGGCGGACTGAAGGAAATCCGCGACAACCATCTGAAGGGCGGCAGTTCGTCCTGGCTATCCTGGGCAGCGGCAGTCGGCACGCGCAGCCTTTTGAAGCCCGAGCGCAACTATTCATTAACATATTTCTCCAAGGGCTCGCCAATGAACTACTTGGTTGCCGACTGCGTCATGCAACTTCCGTAGCAATCCACGTCTGCTACCGGAAACCAGCTGACAGCTTATGGCCTCCAATTCCGCGTGCCGATGTCAGTAGCGAGTCGAGAGCTGTCAGCGCGAATCGACTGCGACCGATGCTCCCGAGGTTAGAGCTGCTGCGGAATCGCTTGACTAAAGCAACGGGTGAGAAAGGGATGAAATTGGCGTCGCGATGAGCTAGAGGCGTCGATCCTCAGCCGCTGGAGCGCAACCAAGTGGCTTCTCGTGAGCGATCCAACCACCGCGCTGAAATGCGAACGTGACCATGATCAGAGCTCACCTCCCAAAATAAAAGCCGATCTGGGTCTGACCCCTGCGACGCCTGGGTACCTGAGCCATCGGCAACTCACCTGCGCGCGCTCCGTTAGAGTTGCCGATCTTCCAACGAGTGCCGGGTGCGATGACGGTGATTCCCGTCTGCTTTCGCGCCCCTCAAAGCTCAACTTACAAAGGCTTGTCTGCATGTTTATCGACATCGGCCCACTGCGCAACAACACCTCATTTCGCCACCTTTTCGCCAGCCAGTTCATCTCGGGCCTTGGCTCGATGGTCAGCTATGTGGCGGTGCCGTGGCAGCTCTATCAGCTGACACAGTCCAACGTGCAGGTCGGCTTGCTGGGGCTCGTGCAGTTGCTGCCCGTGGTCGTCTGCGGCCTGCTGGGCGGCGCGGTCGCCGACCGCGTCGATCGAAAGCGGTTGCTAATCGGCTCGGAAGCCCTGATGTCGCTGTGCTTGGCAGGCCTGCTGGCCAACGCATCGCTCGCCACGCCCAGCCTGTGGGCGATTTATGTGCTCGTGGCGGTACTGCAGGGCGCCAGCGGCTTTCATCGCCCGGCCCTCGAAGCCTTGACACAGAAAATCGCGCGGCCTGAGGAGTTTGCCGCCGTTGCCGCGCTCTCCTCGGTGCGAGGCACGGTGGGCATGGTGGCGGGTCCGGCCATTGCCGGCTTGCTGTTGGCTCGTTGGGGTGCGGTCGGTGCTTACCTGTTCGACTTCTTCACCTTCCTGGCGGCGCTGTTCTTCATCTCCCGCATTCCCCGCGTGGAGATGGAAGCGAGCGAGGCGCCCAGCGAGCGCCGCCCTTTGTTGGCCGATCTGGCAGAAGGACTGCGCTTCGCACGGGCCCGGCCCGAACTCATGGGTACCTACCTGGTAGACATTGTGGCGATGGCTTTCGCCTTTCCGGTGGCGCTGTTCCCGGCCATGGCCGCAGCCAACGGCCGCACCGAATCGGTCGGCTGGCTGCTGTCGGCGATGTCGGTGGGGGCGCTGGCCATCGGCCTGTTCAGTGGCTGGACCGGCAAGGTCACGCGCCATGGGCGTGCGGTCGTCATCGCGGCTGCGGTATGGGCACTCGGCATCGTGGCGCTGGGCTTCGCACCCAGCCTGGCCTTCGGTCTGATGTGCCTGGTGGTGGCCGGTGCGGCCGACATGATCAGTGGCGTGTTCCGCAGCACGATCTGGAACCAGACCATACCCAACTCGCTGCGTGGGCGCTTGGCCGGCATCGAGATGATCAGCTACCTGACGGGCCCGCTGATCGGTAATGCACGCGCAGGCTTCATGGCTGATGCGTGGGGGGTGTCGGCAGCGATATGGGTGGGCGGGGCGATCTGCCTCGCAAGCGTCATCCTGACGGGCTTTGTCTTACCTCGGTTCTGGGCCTATCGCGGCAGCCTGCTGCCAAGAAGCGCGGAAGCCGTGACGGCTTGATGTCCCCAACAAGCTTGCTGCAGCCGATGCGCATGGCTGTCTACAGTGCTTGCCGGTGTCGAGTGCTCGGCATGGGGCTGGTGGCCTATATCGGCCGATGGCTGCTTTCGTCGATGGCGGCTTGTGAATGAGGGACGGAGCGCCTTCTGAGTTAAGGCCTGGCAATGCGTTATTTCCATGTGGATGAAGGGTTATGTATTCGGACCTTGCATCGCAAGACAAGCGTTCGTGTCCAACGAGGTCACGGTGACTGTGGTCCGCAGGGTCACGCTGCGCAGACCCTGTGGTGTTTGAAATTCAAACGGCAACACTGCGCGCGTGAGCGATGACACGAAGCCAATCATCGCGAGCCCTTGGAGATCATCGGGGGTGGCCGGTGAGCCGTGCCGAGCCACGTAACGCGGGCTGGCAAAAGTTCCTTCATGCAAGACGCCCAGCTTTCTGCCTACGAGCCCGCTGGCCTGAGGGGCGTCAACGCGGATGACACAGTCAATGCCTTCGGAGATCAGGTCGACAAGCCGGTCTCCTTCGCCGATGTGAAGCTGAACCGCCGGGTACCGATTCAAAAATTCAGGCAGTGACGGTAGCAGGAAGTTGATCGCCCAGGCCGATGTCAGCCGTTATTCAGAGATGGCTACGGTGTTTGATAAGGCCATCGATGCTTTCGGCGGTGTCGATGTCTTGGTGAACAACGCCGGCATCATGGCCCTGGGGCCGATCGCAGAAACGGAAGATGCTGCGTGGATCGACAGATAGCGGTCAACCTCAAAGGCGTGTTTAATGGGTTGAAGCTGGCGGCTTTGAAGATTCGCGATCACGGGCGCATCGTCAGTTTTTCTTCGAGCGTGGTCGGTCTTTACCAGCCGACTTATGGCGTCTATGCGGCGACCAAGGCTGCCACGGAGGCGCTGACGCATGTGCTCTCTCGGGAATTGGGCGCGCGCGGCATCACGGTGAACGCGATCGCTCCAGGGCCGGTGGATACGGCGCTCTTCAATCAAGACAAGCAGCCGTCGGACATTAACCAGGTGATCCAGCTGACGCCACTCGGCCGCTTGGGGCGACCCGAAGACATTGCCCGCGCGATCTCATTCCTGGTTGGGCCTGATGGGGTCTGGATCACCGGGCAAGTCTTGCGCGCTATCGGCGGCATCATCTAAGGAGCAGTCAGGAAGCAGATCATTTTGATCACGGGCGCGTCGGTTGGATTCGGCCTCAGCATCTCGCCCGGCCGGCCATGCCGTGTATGCCTCGATGTGAGGCACGCGTGACAAGAACGCCGAGCGGGGGCGAGAGATTCAGAAGCAGGCGAAAGAGGAGGGCCTCGACCTTCGTGCCATTGAGTTCGACGTTCAGTCATCCGACTCGATCGAGACCGCCGTGAAGACCGTGGTCGCAGAGCACGGTCGGCTCGACGTGCTGGTCAACAACGCGGGCCACATGGTGTTCGGGCCGAGCGAGGCGTTCACGCCGGAGCAGCTCGCACAGCAATACGACGTCAATGTGCTGGGCGCCCAGCGTGTCAACCGGACCGTGCTTCCGCACATGCGCGCG
>CAHJWV010000654.1 GCA_903643055.1 Burkholderiales bacterium
CCAGCGTTCACGGTTCTGATCATGCAGAACCGCACGGCGATGGGTGAAGGTGCCGCGGCCGCTGTCTTCACCGGACAGGCGGATCGGGTAGCCACTGGCCACCAGCGACGCGTAGGCGAAGTGTTCGGCCATGCCCCAGTCGACATTGATCTCGCCGCGGCCCATCGCCGAGCGGTCGGCGAGTACCTTCTCGACCAGCGGGTGCGCCTTGAAGTTCAGCGGCAGCGAGGTGATGCGCTCGGCCAGGCGCTTGATCTCGGCCAGCGGCAGCGCGGTGTCGGCCGAGTCGGTCCACTTCTTGTTCAGGAAGGGCGACCAGTCGACTGCGAACTTGCTCTTGTAGTTCGTCAGCACCGGATCGACGGTGTGCTTGCCGGCGTCCATCGCAGCGCGGAAGGCCTTGACCATCTCGTCCGGGCCTTCGGCCGTCAGCACGCCTTGCGCGACCAGCTTGTCACCGTACAGCTTGCGCGTGCCGGGGTGCTGGGCGATCTTCTTGTACATCAGCGGCTGCGTCAGCGCCGGCGTGTCTTGCTCGTTGTGGCCGAGTTTGCGGAAGCAGACGATGTCGACGACCACGTCCTTGTTGAACTCTTGGCGATAGTCGAGTGCGAGCTGGGTGCACAGCACCACGGCTTCAGGGTCGTCACCGTTCACGTGCAACACCGGCGCTTCGATCATCTTGACGACGTCGGTGCAGTACAGCGTGGAGCGCGAGTCGCGCGGGTCGCTGGTGGTGAAACCGATCTGGTTGTTGATGACGATGTGCAGCGTGCCGCCGGTGTAATAGCCGCGCGTTTGCGCCAGCGCCAGCGTCTCCATCACGACGCCCTGGCCGGCAAAGGCCGCATCGCCGTGCACGATCACCGGCAACACGGTGTCGCCGTGCTTGTCACCACGGCGATCCAGGCGGGCCTTGACCGAACCTTCAACGACCGGGTTGACGATCTCCAGATGCGATGGGTTGAACGACAGGCTCAAGTGAACCGGGCCGCCATCGGTGGTCACATCGCTCGAGAAGCCCTGGTGGTACTTCACGTCACCCGACGGCAGGTTTTCAGGTGCGGTGTGGTCGAACTCGGAGAACAAGTCCTTCGGCGCCTTGCCCAAGGTGTTGACCAACACGTTCAGGCGGCCGCGATGGGCCATGCCGATGACGATTTCCTGGATGCCCTTCAGGCCCGAGCGCTGCACCACTTCGTCCATCGATGCGATGAAGCTTTCGCCGCCTTCGAGCGAGAAACGCTTCTGGCCCACGTACTTGGTGTGGAGGTAACGCTCCAGGCCTTCTGACGCAGTCAGGCGCTCAAGAATGTTCTTTTTCTCGTCGACGCTGAAGTTCGGCTTCGAACGCACGGCTTCCAGCTTTTGCTGCCACCAGCGCTTCTCAGCCGGCTCGGTGATGTGCATGAACTCGGCGCCGATCGAGCCGCAATAGGTTTCGCGCAGCGCCTGCACGATCTCGCGCAACGTCTGCTGTTCAGCGGTCGTGAAGTAGGTGTTGGTGGCGCTGAACGTGATGTCCAGGTCGGACTCGCTCAGGTCATAGAACGCCGGCTCCAGCTCGGGAATCTTCGGGCGCTCCTGGCGCTTCAGCGGGTCGAGGTCGGCCCAGCGCGAACCAAGCGAGCGGTAGGCGGCGATCAATGACTGCACATGGACTTGCTTGCGCGTAACGGCCAGCTCGACCGCACTCGACTTCGCGGCGAAAGCATTGGCCTTGGCGCGCTGAGCGAAGGATTCGATGACCGGTGCGTGGGCCACGTCGCGTGTCTCGGAGCCATTGGCGGCCGGCACATGCTGAAGGGCGTCAAAGTAAGTGCGCCAGTTGTCGGGCACCGAACCGGGGTTGTCGAGGTAGGCCTCGTACAACTCTTCGACATAGGGCGCATTGCCCCCGAACAGGTACGAACTGGACCTGTATTCCTGCATCATCTCGCTCACCTTTCACACCGGTTTCCGGCGCTGTAGTGGGTTGATAAACCTTCCGCGACACGGCTGGACCGACTGGCGGATTGCGACCCGCCTTGACTGACATCAAGGGGACGGGAAGGACTGAAAAACGTCTGCGGGCGGACTGTAACACCGTTGGTTATCAAACGTCTTTTCTTGCGATCGAAGGTGTTTCCGTGTTTGCACAATGGCAACAGGACCCGACTTGCCGATGCGCCAAACGATCCAGATCCATGTCGACGCGCCGGCCAAGCCCGCGCTGGGCCAGGCCTGCAATGGCTGCGGCGTGTGTTGCGCGGCCGAGCCGTGCCCGGTCGGCATGTTGCTGAGCCGCTCGCGCTCCGGCCGCTGCACGGCCCTGACCTGGAGCGACGCACAAGCCCGTTACCTCTGTGGCGTGGCCACCGAGCCTGAGCGCTTCATTGCGCCGCGCTGGCTGGCCCACCTCGCATCGAAGATGGCGCTTCGAATGATCGGTGCCGGCATCGGCTGCGATTGCAGCCTCGATGTCGTCGCGCCCGGGCTCTCGGCACCGGCGCCTGCGTTGCCGGTCGAACCCTCCGACCCGCTGCAGCGTTAGCTCAGCGCCAGGCGCTTGCGCGCCGCGGTGTACTCCGCGCGCAGGCGCGCGACCAGTTGCGCCGTTGGTAGCACCTGCTTGATGTGGCCGATGCCTTGACCGCAGCCCCAGATGTCTTTCCAGGCCTTGGCGTCGGCGCCGGCGAAGTTCATCGCGCTCGGGTCACTCTCGGGCAGGTGCTCCGAGTCGAGCCCGGCCGCAACGATCGAGCCCTTCAGGTAGTTGCCGTGCACGCCGGTGAAGAGATTGCTATAGACGATGTCGTCGCTGTTGCTGTCCACAATCATCTGCTTGTAGCCCTCGACCGCACGCGCCTCTTCGGTTGCGATGAAGGCCGAGCCGATGTAGGCGAAATCGGCGCCCATGGCCTGCGCGGCCAACACCGCATCGCCGCTGGCGATCGCGCCGCTCAGCGCCACCGGGCCATCGAACCACTCGCGGATTTCCTGGATCAATGCAAACGGGCTCTTCACGCCTGCATGGCCGCCAGCACCCGCCGCGACCGCGATCAGGCCATCGGCGCCCTTCTCGATCGCCTTCTTCGCAAAGAAGTTGTTGATGATGTCGTGCAGCACCACGCCCCCCCAGCCATGCACCGCTTCGTTGACATCGACCCGCGCGCCGAGCGAGGTGATGACGATGGGCACCTTGTATTTCGCGCACAAGGCCATGTCGTGATCGAGTCGGTCATTGCTCTTGTGCACGATCTGGTTGATCGCGAACGGTGCCGCTGGCCGGTCAGGGTTGGCTTTGTCATAGGCCGCCAGGGTTTCAGTGATCTCGGCCAGCCAGTCATCGAGCAACTCGATCGGCCGGGCGTTCAAGGCCGGCATCGAGCCAACGACACCCGCCTTGCACTGCTCGATCACGAGTTTGGGGTTGCTGATGATGAACAGCGGTGAGCCGATGATCGGCAGCGGCAGGTTTTGCAAGATGGGAGGCAAAGGCACGGGCGATCTCCGAAAGGAAGAATCAGAACAAGCGATGGGCGGCAGGGCCGCCAAAGACATTCAGAACGCTTCGAGCGCCAGCGCGGTCACGCTGTCCGCACCTTCGACGATCGCATCGCGCGTTCCCGGCACGCGGCTGAGCAAGTGATCGGCATAGAAGCGCGCCGTCGCCACTTTGGCCGTCAGAAAGGCGCGATCGGCTTCACCGGCTGCCAGTTGGGCTTCGGCAATCAACAAGGCACGCGCGAGTTGCCAGCCGGCCATCAGGTTGCCAGCCAACATCAGGTAAGGCACCGAGCCGGCGAACACGGCGTTCGGCTGCGTCTTGACACCCGCGACGACAAAGTCGACCACCTGCTCGAAGGCTTCGCGCGCCGCGCTCAAACGCTTGAGCACGGCGAGGGCTTGCGCACTGCCCGCTTTCGCCAGTGCGGCTTCGGTCTCGACGATCTGGCGGGCAATGCCTTTGGCGACTCGGCCGCCATCACGCGCGGTCTTGCGGCCGACCAGGTCGTTGGCCTGGATCGCGGTCGTGCCTTCGTAGATGGTCAGGATCTTCGCATCGCGGTAGTACTGCGCCGCGCCGGTCTCTTCGATGAAGCCCATACCGCCATGCACCTGCACGCCCAGGTTCGTGACCTCCAGGCTCATCTCGGTGCCGAAGCCTTTCACCAGCGGCACCAGGAATTCGTAGAAGGTCTGGTTCTGGTTGCGCGCCTCGGCGTCCGGATGGGCATGCGCAGCGTCGTAGGCAGACGCCGCGGTGATCGCCATCGCACGGCAGCCTTCGGTCAGCGCCCGCATCGTCATCAGCATGCGCTTCACATCGGGGTGGTGAATGATGGGCGCGCTCGCCGCGATCGAACCGTCGACCGGGCGCGACTGCACGCGGTCTTTCGCGTACTGCACGGCCTTCTGGTAGGCGCGCTCGGCCACCGCAATGCCCTGAATGCCTACCGCATAGCGGGCCGCGTTCATCATGATGAACATGTATTCGAGGCCGCGGTTCTCCTGGCCCACCAGATGGCCGATCGCCCCGCCATGATCACCGAACTGCAGCACCGCGGTCGGGCTAGCCTTGATGCCCAGCTTGTGCTCGATGCTGACACAGTAAGCGTCGTTGCGCGCGCCGAGCGAACCATCGGCGCCGACCCTGAACTTCGGCACCACGAACAGGCTGATGCCCTTCACGCCCTCGGGGGCGCCAGCCACCCGCGCCAGCACCAGATGGACGATGTTCTCGGCCATGTCGTGCTCGCCATAGGTGATGAAGATCTTGGTGCCGAAGATCTTGTAGCTGCCATCCTCTTGCGGCTCGGCCCGGGTTCGCACCAGCGCAAGGTCGGAGCCAGCCTGTGGCTCGGTCAGATTCATCGTGCCCGTCCAGGTGCCTTCGATCATCTTGGCGAGATAGGTCGATTGCAGCTCGTCGGAGCCTGCCGTCAGCAAG
>CAHJWV010000655.1 GCA_903643055.1 Burkholderiales bacterium
CATCAAGGCGGTGCTGGCGGTCAAGCATGGCGTGATCCCGCCGACCGTTCATTACGAATCGCCGAACCCGCGCATCAAGTTCGAGAACACCCCTTTCTACGTCAACAGCACGCTGCAGAAATGGACCGAGGGCAAGCGTCCAAGGCGCGCCGCGGTCAACAGCCTGGGCGTGGGCGGCACCAATGCGTTCGTGATCGTTGAGCAGCATGTGCCGGCCAAGGCCGCGCGCTCGGCGGCCGCCGAGCCGCACGCCGAGCCCGTCGTTGTTCCGCTGTCGGCCAAGACCGAAGCGAGCCTGCATGCGCAAGCCGCCCGGCTGGCGGAATTTCTGGCCGCCCCGGTCAAGAAGAAGGCCAAGCTGGATCTGGCCGAGATCGCCTACACCTTGCAGATCGGGCGCGATGCGATGGAGCGCCGCGCGGTCTTTGTGGTGTCGACGCTGGATGAGCTAAAGGTTGCGCTCGCGCACTACCTCGAAGGCGCGCCGATTCCGGAGGCGGGCGACAGCGGCGACAACGATGCCCTGATCACCACGCTGGCGGCTGACTGGGCGCAAGGCAAGGATGTGGACTGGCGGCTGCTTCATTCACAGGCCGCACCGCGCCGCATTCATTTGCCGACCTATGTGTTTGCCAAGGAGCGCCATTGGATCGAAGCCGGCAGCCCGCAGCTTTCGCGCGCCCTCATTCACCCGCTGCTGCACACCAACACCTCCGACCTGAACGAACAGCGCTACAGCGCGACCTTCACCGGCGACGAGTTCTTTCTGAAAGATCACCTGGTGCGAACCAGGCAGCGCTCCGACAGCGACTCGCCGCTGCAGAAGGTGCTGCCCGGCGTGGCTTACCTCGAGATGGCGCGGGCTGCGATCCAGCTGTCGGCCCCGGCGCATGACGACGTGCAGATGCTGGAGCTGCGCGATGTCGTGTGGCTGCAGCCGATCGTGGTGGCGCAGGCGCGGCCGGTTCATATTGCCGTGGTGGCGGCGCAGACGGCGCGTGATGCCGCCGGCCTGCCGCAGCCCTCGATCGACTTCGAGGTCTACACCCAGGACGACCACATCCATTGCCAGGGCCGCAGCGGGTTCATCAAGGCCGAGCCGCGCGAGAGGCACGACCTCGCGCAGCTGAAGGCGACGATGCGGCGCGGGCCATCGCAAGCCGCAGAGGTTTATGCCGCGTTTGCGCAGATGGGCCTGAGCTACGGGCCGGCGCATCGCCCGATCACGTCCATCGACAACGGCGACCGTCAATTGCTCGCGCAGCTGGTGTTGCCACAGACGCTGAGCGCCGGGCACGACGAGCATGTGCTGCACCCGAGCCTGATGGACGGTGCGCTGCAGGCGGCCACCACCTTGCTGTTCGATGCGCAGCAGGTGCCGCGTCACCCGATCGTGCCGTTCGCACTCGAAGTGCTGCGCATCATCGCGCCTTGCGAAACAGAGATGCGGGTCTGGGCGCGCTATGCACCGGGCTCTTATCCCGGCGACAAATCCGCGAAGCTCGACCTCGATCTGCTCAACACCGAGGGCCAGGTGTGCGTGCAGATCCGTGGCTTCAGCGCTCGCTCGCTGGGCAAGGAGACGCTGGGCAGTCTGCTTGCGACGCAGGAATGGCAGGCCAGCGATGTGCCGGCCGAAGCCGCGGCTTACGCCGAGCCCCACGTGATTGTTTGCGATCTGCCGCAGATCGACGCGCAGCAGATCGCCCGCGATTGCACCGTGCTGCAGCTCGACCCGTTGCAGCGCCTCGACCAGCGCTACAGCGAGTTGGCGCTGGCCTGCTTCGACAAGGCTCGGGCGCTGTTCAACAGCCGGCCACAAGGCAAGCTGCTGTTGCAGCTGGTGCTGCCGAACACGCCGTCGCATGCGCTGCATGCCGGCCTGTCGGGCCTGTTCAAGACCTTCCGGCTGGAGAATCCGCAGATCGCCGGCCAGATCGTTCAGGTCGATGCCGGTGTGACCAGCGGCGACCTCGCTGCGCTGCTACATGCCGACCGCTGCCGCCCGCATGACACCCTGATTCGCTACGCCCAAGGGGTGAGGCAGGTCGCGCAATGGCGCTTTCTGCAAGACGCGGCCCATGCCTTTGCCGATGACAGCCCCTTCCGTGACCGCGGGGTGTATCTGATCACCGGCGGGCTCGGCGGGCTGGGGATGCTGTTTGCAAACGAGATTCTGGCGCGCACGCTGAACGCGACGCTGGTACTGACCGGCCGCGCATCGCTCGCCGAGATCAACAAGTCACCCGGCAAGAAGGCGCTGCTCGACGCGCTGCAGGCGGGCGGCGCGACGGTGGAATACCGGCAGCTCGACCTCGCTGACGCCGCACAAACGCGCAAGCTGGTGGCGGCCGTGGGCAAGAAGCACCAGCGGCTCAATGGCGTGATTCACGCTGCGGGCATGACGGCCGATGGCTTCATCCTGAAGAAGACTGCCGAGACCTTCGGCGAGGTGCTCGCACCAAAGACCACCGGCACGTACAACCTGGACTTGGCAACCAGCGACAGCGATCTCGATTTCCTGGTGCTGTTCTCGTCGCTCAGCGCGGCCGCAGGCAACCTGGGCCAGGCCGACTATGCGGCGGCCAACGGCTTCATGGATGAGTTCGCTGCGTACCGCAACGGCCTGGTGCAAGCCGGTGAGCGCCGCGGCTTGACGCTTTCGATCCGCTGGCCGCTGTGGCAGCACGGTGGCATGCAGCCCGATGCCGCGGGCCGCGATCTGCTGCATGAGACGACCGGCATCTACCCGATGCAAACAGCCACCGGCATGCGCATGTTCTATCGCAGCCTGGCGCTGGGTCTGGACCAGACGCTGGTGATGGAAGGCGATCTGCTGCTGATGCAGCGCAGCCTCGGTGTGGGCGCCGCGATCCACGCGGCCCGCACGCCCGACCCCGTGATCGGCAGCGCCGAAGCGCCGCAGCTGGAAACGTTCGCCGATGCAGCCCCAGCGACCGATGGCAAGCTCGATGACTGGGCCGAGTCTTATCTGTGCCAGCAGCTGGCGGGCTTGCTGAAACTGCCCGCGCACCGCGTCGACCCCCGCTCGCCGCTGGAGGACTACGGCATTGACTCCATCCTCGCGCTGGACCTGACCCGCCTGCTCGAGAAGGTCTTCGGCCTGCTGCCGAAGACGCTGTTCTTCGAGTACATGACGATCCGTGAGCTGGCCGGCTACTTCGTCAAATCGCACGCGCCCACCGTGCGGACGCTGCAAGCTGGCGAGCGCGAAGCGAAGGGCGTCACGGCCTCAGGCTCCGTGCCCATGATCCGTCAGACGCCTGCCGGTCCCAGCGCTGATGTCGCGCGGGCCGAGTCGGCGCAAGACGCCTCGGCCTTCAGCATCCGCCAACGTGGGCGCAGCTTGCGCCTGCATGACGAGCGGGCCCTCGGAGCGTCAGCCGCTGACGCCGAAGCGATCGCCATCGTCGGCTTGAGCGGCCGTTACCCGGAGTCTCCCGATCTGCAGGCCTACTGGCGCAATCTGCGCGATGGCAAAGACTGCATCGTCGAAGTGCCGAAGTCACGTTGGGATTGGCGCGACTACTACAGCGAAGACCGCAGCGAGAAGGGCCGCCACTTCAGCAAATGGGGCGGCTTCATCGAAGGCGTTGACGAGTTCGATGCCCGCTTCTTCAACATCTCGCCGCTGGAAGCGGAAACGCTCGACCCGCAGGAGCGGCTGTTTCTTCAGCATGCCTGGATGGCGATCGAAGACGCCGGCTACACCCGCGCCGCGCTGCAGATTCCGAAGGCCGGTGATTTGCCGGGGCAGGTCGGCGTGTATGCCGGTGTGATGTACGGCGAGTACCAGTTGCTGGGCGCCGAGGCGAGCCTGCAGGGCCAGCGCATGGGCTTTGCCAGCAACCTGTCGAGCATCGCCAACCGCGTGTCGTATGTGATGAACCTGCATGGCCCGAGCATGGCGGTCGACACGATGTGCTCGTCGTCGCTCACCGCCATTCACCTCGCCTGCCAGGACCTGAAGCTGGGCCGAACGGCGCTCGGCATTGCCGGCGGCGTCAACATCACGATCCACCCGAACAAATACCTGATGCTCAGCGCCGGGCAGTTCATCTCGGGCGACGGCCATTGCCAGAGCTTCGGTGAAGGCGGCGATGGCTACATCCCCGGTGAAGGCGTGGGCGTGGTCGTGCTCAAGCGCCTGTCGCA
>CAHJWV010000656.1 GCA_903643055.1 Burkholderiales bacterium
TGCATAAAAGTGTATACAGTTTGATCGAGCCTGCAAGCCAAGGATTGATTCATGCCTCGCGCCACCGCCACCCTCCATGCCTTGCGCCCACCGGCGGCACCGGCCCGCGGCAGCCGTACGCAAGTTTCGCGCTCAGCGGCCGAGGCTTTGGCGCAGCAGAACACCACCCGGCGCATCGCCGAGTCGATCACCACCGCGATCATCGAGCGCCGGCTGATGCCCGGCACCAAGCTCGCCGAACAGAAGATCGCCGACATCTTCAAGGTCTCGCGCACCCTGGTCCGCCAGGCCCTGCACCAGCTGAGCCGCGACAAGCTGATCACGCTGGAGCCGGCCCGCGGCGCGCGGGTGGCCGAGCCCAGCGTCGATGACGCTCGTGAGGTGTTCGAGGTGCGGCGGCTGCTGGAAACGGCGATGATCCGCCGCGCCGCGGCCGAGTTCGATGCCGGGCAGATTGCGCAACTGCGCGCCCATCTGCGCGACGAGCAAGCCGCGATACAGCGCACCGACATCACCGGCCGCACACGCCTGCTGGCCGACTTCCATGTCGTGCTGGCGCAGATGCTGGGCAACGCCACCTTGGCCGACATGCTGCGCGACCTGCTGTCGCGCAGCTCGCTGATCTCGTTGATGTACCAGTCGGCGCATTCGGCCGAGCACTCGTTCGCCGAGCATGTCGCGATCGTCGATGCGCTGGAAAAGCGCGACGCCCGCGCCGCCGTTCGGCGGATGGAGCGGCATCTGTGCAATGTCGAGCAGAACCTGCGCCTCGACCCGCGCGAGCCCGATCTCGGCGCGTTGCTGAAACCCTGATGCGTTGACATCGGCCAGACCATTCATGCCTTCTTCAAGTTAGCCTTCCGCCCATCGTACCGATCAAGCCACCCCGAACCCCAGCCGCCATGACCCCACCCTACCCGCGTGACCTCGCCGGCTACGGCGAACACCCTCCCGATGCACAGTGGCCCGGCCAGGCGCGCATCGCGGTGCAATTCGTCCTTAACTATGAAGAGGGCGGCGAGAACAGCGTGCTGCATGGCGATGCCGGCAGCGAGCAGTTTTTATCGGAGCTGTTCAATCCGGTCAGCTACCCGGCACGGCACCTGTCGATGGAATCGGTCTATGAATACGGTTCGCGCGTCGGCGTATGGCGGCTGCTGCGCGAGTTTGAGAAGCGCGGCTTGCCGCTGACGGTATTTGGTGTCTCGATGGCACTCGAGCGCTATCCCGAGCTGACCCAGGCCTTTGTTGACCTCGACCACGAGATCGCCTGCCATGGCTGGCGCTGGATTCATTACCAGGGCATGGACGAAGCCACCGAGCGCCAGCACATGGACATCGGCATGGACATCATCCACCAGCTGACCGGCGAGCGCGCCTTCGGCTGGTACACCGGCCGCGACAGCCCCAACACCCGCCGGCTGGTGGCCGACTACGGCGGCTTCGAATACGACAGCGATTACTACGGCGACGAGCTGCCGTTCTGGATGAAGGTGCGCAAGAGCGATGGCGGCCTGGCCCCGCATCTGGTCGTGCCTTACACGCTCGACACCAACGACATGCGCTTCTCGCTGCCGCAAGGCTTTGCCACCGGCGAAGACTTCTTCAGCTACCTGCGCGACAGCTTCGATGTGCTGTATGCCGAAGGCCATGACACACCGAAGATGATGAGCGTGGGCATGCATTGCCGCCTGCTCGGGCGGCCCGGCCGCTTCCGTGCGCTGCAGCGCTTTCTCGATCACATCGAGTCGCACGATCGGGTGTGGGTTTGTCGCCGCATCGACATCGCCCGCCACTGGAAGAGCGTGCATCCCTTCGATGCCTCGACGGCCTGGGAGTGGGCATGAGCGGAGATGCCCTGTCGCTCGATTCACTGAACACTGCAACACAGGCCGAATTCATCGCGCTGCTCGATGGCACCTATGAGCGATCGCCCTGGATCGCGCAGCAAGCCTGGCACGCGCGGCCGTTCATCCGCCTCGCGCAGCTCAAGCAGGCGCTGGTCGCCGCCGTGCGCGAAGGCGGCCGCGAAGCGCAATTGGGCCTGATCCGCACCCACCCCGAGCTGGCCGGCAAGGCAATGGTCAGCCGCACGCTCACGGCCGAATCGACCGACGAGCAATCGCGCTCCGGCCTGACCCATTGCACGCCCGAAGAGTTCGACCGGCTGCAGCGACTGAACGCCGACTACAACGCGCGATTCGGCTGGCCTTTCATCGTCGCGGTGCGGGGCCCGCGCGGCCTGGGCCTGACGCGCCAGCAGATCATCGAGACCTTCGAGCGGCGCCTGGCCGGCCCGGCCGATTTCGAATTCGCCGAATGCCTGCGCAACATTCACCGCATCGCCGAGATCCGGCTCAACGACAAGTTCGGCATCGAACCGGTGCTGGGCAATCAAGTCTGGGATTGCGCCGAGCTGCTGAGCGAGCACAGCGACCCTGGCTACGCCGAGCAAGGCCAACTCACCGTCACCTACCTCACCGAGGCGCACCAGGCTTGCCAGCGGCAGTTGCTGCGCTGGATGAACGACTGCGGCTTTGACGAAGCTCGGATCGACGCGGTCGGCAACGTGGTCGGCATCTATCACAGCGCTGATCACGCTCACTCCCCAAACGCGCCGCGCTTGCTGACCGGCTCGCACTTCGATACGGTGCGCAACGGCGGCAAGTACGACGGCCGGCTTGGCATCTTCGTGCCGATGATTGCGGTGCGCGAGCTGCATCGCGCAGGCCGGCGCCTGCCCTTCGGCATCGAGCTGATCGCCTTTGCCGAAGAAGAAGGCCAACGATACAAGGCGACTTTTCTTGCCTCCAGTGCGATCACCGGGCAGTTCGATGATCGTTGGCTGGAGCAGACTGACGCCGATGGCGTGGCGATGCGCGACGCGATGAAAGCGGCGGGCTTGGACGCGGCCAAGATCCCGTCGCTTGCGCGCGATGCGTCGCACTACCTCGGCTTTGTCGAAGTTCACATCGAGCAGGGGCCGGTGCTCAACGAACTCGACCTGCCGCTGGGCATCGTCACCTCGATCAACGGCAGCGTGCGCTTTCTGGGCGAGATCAGCGG
>CAHJWV010000657.1 GCA_903643055.1 Burkholderiales bacterium
GACTGAACATACAAGCGTGTTCATGCAAAAGCAGATTGCGCCCTGAGGCCTGGCCGCGTCAAACCGCCGGCCGCTCGTTCATCGAAAGAATCGCCCGGCGCGCAGCGTCATGCCGCCCACAACGAAACTTGTTGATTTCAAGCCCGATCGGTCTGCTGCGTCACCTGCTACGTCGGTCACGCTACGGCGATCCGTTAGCTGACACCTATCCATATTTGCCTTTCTTCGTTGAAGCCTGAACGGCTGGCGCCTACCCTGCGCGCCAGCCATTCACCGGGCTCCTGAATCCATCGGAGCCGACGAATGCATTGACGGGACGGACACTCCAAAAGAGTGGCCTGTCTCCTGTTCGACTGACCAAGGCAAAGGACAAGCATGTTTCAGCGTGAGGGCGCGCAGCGGTGCGAGTGGCGTGAAAAGGGGTTCATCCAGCAGCGTGCCGAAGCAAAGTTCGCACGGCTTAAGACGGTTTTTGCCGCCCTGGCCGCACTCGGCTTCGGCGGCATTGATGTGGCGCAGGCCGCCGACGAAGAGGCCCAGCCTCTGGCGCCGGTGACGGTCACCGGATCGAGGCTGCGCAAAGTGCAGGCCGAGGGCGCGAGTTCGGTCACCGTGATCAAGGGCGAAGACATCGAACGGCAAGGCTACAAGAACGTGTTCGACGCGTTGTCGCATCTGACACAGAACACCGGCTTCACCCAGGGCGAAGACTTCGGCAACACCTTCACGCCAGCCGCCAATGCCATCAGCCTGCGCGGCCTTGGACCTAACCACACACTGACACTGATCAATGGCCGCCGCCTGGCCGAGTACCCGACGGCCTATGAAGGACAGGTGAACTTCGTCAACCTGTCGAACATCCCGTCGGCGCTGATCGACCGCATCGAGGTTCTCAATGCCGGCGCCTCGGCCATCTACGGCTCGGATGCGATCGCGGGCGTTGTCAACATCATCCTGAAGAAAAGCCTCACCGGCTTGCATGCCAACGTGAAGGCCGGCAGCACGCAGCAAGGCGGCGGCGAAAGCCTGCGCCTTCAGTTGAGCGGCGGTGGGCAAGCCGAGCGACTGCAGGCGGTATGGGGCGTGGAGTTGAACAAGCGCCAGCCGATCTGGTCACGCCAGCGAGACTTCATGGCCGACACCACCTTACAAGGCGCCGCACCGTCGGTCGTGGCCGGCCGCCGCGATGCGACGACCAACACTTACCTCTCGCCCGACGCAGGCCGCTGCGAAGCCCTCGGCGGGTTGTTCGAAGGCAGCACGAAGCGCTATCAAAATGGCAAGGCCGACTATTGCGCCAGTGGCCGCGCATCGCCCGATTACTGGACCACGCAGACCGGCAACGAGGCGGGCAATTTCGCCGGCTTGCTGAAATACCAGCTCGATGAAAAGACCGAGCTGTTCAGCGACCTGTTGTTCGGCCTGGCCCGCACCGCCAACAACACCCGCGGCCCGAGCTGGACATCGCTCGGCGCCAGCAGCGGTTATTTCCGCAATGCCAACACCGGCGAACTCGAAACCTGGTCGCGCCGGCTGGCCCCGGAAGAGTTGGGCGGCGTCGACCGCCTGAACCGCGAATGGCGCGACACCACCGCAAGCCTCGCTTTCGGCATGCGCGGCGAACTGCCAGGCGCCTGGGACTACGAGCTCGCCTACAGCGCTTCGGGCTATCGCAACAAGGCGCGATCCACGCGCCTGCTGGCCTCGATCGATGAGTTCTTTCTCGGTCCGCAGCAAGGCCTGGACAGCGACGACATTCCGATTTATGCCGCCGACCCGGCGCGCCTTTACACCGCGTTGACGCCTGCCGAATTCGATCGCCTGAGCACGCTGAGCGAAAGCAATAACCGCTCATGGACGCACAGCCTGTCATTCACCACCCATGGTGAGTTAGCTCAATTACCGGCCGGGCCGCTGCAGGCGGCCGTGACCGTGGAAGCCGGCAGCCAGGGCTACAGCAACCGGGCCGATCCACGCCTGGGCCAGGGCCTCTTCTACAACACGCAGGCTGCTTTTGACGCCGGGGGCACGCGCCAACGCTACGCCTTCGGCACTGAGCTGAACGCACCGCTGACCCGCCAGCTGACCGCCACGCTCGCCGGCCGGCAGGATGCTTATCGCTTCGCTGGCCGCCGCGACAGCAAGTTCACCTACCAGGGCGGGTTGGAGTTTCGCCCCACGCCCGACCTGCTGCTGCGCGCGAACCATGGCACCAGCTTTCGGGCGCCCGACATCAACTACATCTACAGCGCGCTGAGCCGCGGCTATTACGCTTCATCGACCGACTATTACCGCTGCGCGCAAGCCAACCAGCCGCTGGCCACCTGCGAATATGCCGGACTGTCCCCGGGCTTCAACTACACCACCACCGGCAGCAAGGACCTGAAATCGGAGAACGGACGCAGCAGTGGCGCGGGCCTGGTGTGGTCGCCATCCAAGCGCTTCGATGTGTCGATCGACTTCTGGAAGATCGAGATCAAGGACCTGGTGACCTCGCTCAGCAGCGACCAGATCCTGCGCGACGAAGCCGACTGCCGTACCGGCGCCAAAGACATCAATACGCCCAGTTGCATCGATGCGATCCGCCGCGTGCAGCGCAATCCGGACAACGCGGTGATCCGCCCCGGCGAGGTCAACCAGCTCTTGATCAATCCGATCAACGCGGCCCAGGAAAGCACGCGTGGCTTCGACATCGGCGTGAACTACCAATGGAAGCTCGATGCGATCGGTGATTTCCAGCTGGCGGTCAAATACACCCGCGTTCAGAGCTACATCCTGCGCCAGTCCGATGGCGACCCCAGCACCAACATCGTCGGCACGCGCGACATGACCGACTGGCCCAGCAAGCTGAACGCCAACCTCGCCTGGAACCGAAATGACTGGAGCGCAAGCCTGACCGGCGAGCGCTCCGGCAAGCTGCCCGACGCCGACACGGGCTGGATTCAGCCGCAATGGCTGTTCAATTCAAGCGCCGGCTTCCGCTTCGACAAGAACAGCCAGATCACCCTGATCGTCAACAACCTGGCCAACAAGACAGTGCGCGACAACAGCGGCGGCTGGCCGTTTTACCCGGTGGGCAACTACAGCCCGCATGGCCGCCAGGCCTGGATCGAATTCGATTACCAGTTCGGTGGCTGAACCTTGGCGGCGATACAGAGAATGTTTGAAAGGGAAGACTCGCAATCACCGCTTCGGGCGCCGACCCAGCCTCACATCGGCCGGGCCACCGCCTGCAGATAACCGTTCACGGCGCCGCGTATCGATCGGGTCAGATGCACCGGGTCGGCTTCTTCTCGGCGGCCAGCGGCATCGGTCAGTGCGCGGATCAACTCCATCAGGTCCATCGCCACCGCACCGGCGCGATCGGGCGCGATCGCATGGTGTTTGATCAGGAAGGCTACCAGCGCGTCGCCCAGGATGCGCGCGTTGTTCGAGACCTCGGGCATCGACCGGGCCAGCCGCGCTTCCTCGAAATCGAGCAGGCGCGCGAGCTTGGGCCGGCGCAGCTGATGGCGAACGGCGGCATCGATCATCGCCAGCATCATCTGCTGCGCATCTGGCAGTGCAAGCGCCGCCATCGCCTCTTCAACCAGGATCGCCGTTTCCTGCTTGATCAAAGCGATCGTGATCGCATCGCGGCACGAGAAGTACTGATACAGCGAGCCGATGCTGACGCCTGAGCGCGCGGCGATCTCATTGGTCTTGTAAGCCTCCAGCCCACCGGTTTCTAGAATGTGAGCAGCGCCGTCGAGGATGACCTGAACCGTCTGCACCGACCGCGATTGCGATGGCTTCTTGCGTGGATGCAGTGGCTTGTTGGTGGTTTTCATGAATTGCGAGTGGTCAATATGAGCATTCGCTCATATTATTTCATTTCCAGAACCCAGAGCTGAAGGCCGACTGTCGTGGCCGCTTTTGGGGGGAAGAAACCATG
>CAHJWV010000658.1 GCA_903643055.1 Burkholderiales bacterium
TTGCCCTGCGAACACCTGCAGGTGGAAGGCGATGGCCGCCATTTCTTCGCCACCATCGTGTCTGCTGAGTTTCAAGGCGCCAGCCGCGTGAAGCGCCACCAGCGGGTCTATCAGGCGCTGGGCGATAGAATGCGCGAGCAAATCCACGCCCTGTCCATGAAGACGCTGACCCCTGCGGAATGGGCTTCCAGCCCCGACGCGGCCTCCACCCACCACCACTGAAACCCGCCGCAGTACTGCACTGCGGCTGGCGAGCCTGCGCCAGCGGGTTCGATAGCCGGGTCGGTCCTGCGCACAGACGCACATGGACAAACTTCTCATCCGCGGCGGCCGCCGGCTTCAAGGTGAAATCACCATCTCCGGTGCCAAGAACGCGGCGCTGCCCGAGCTGTGCGCTGCGCTGTTGTCGGGCGAGCCGATCACGCTGCGCAACGTACCGCGCCTGCAAGACGTCAACACCACGCTGAAGCTGCTGCGCATGATGGGTGTGGGTGCCGAGCGCAGCGAAACTCAGCCTGATGTGGTCAGCCTGAATGCCGGCCACGTGAGTTCGCGCGAAGCCACCTACGACCTCGTGAAGACGATGCGCGCGTCGATCCTTGTGCTGGGCCCGTTGCTGGCCCGCTTTGGCGATGCGAAGGTGTCGCTGCCGGGCGGTTGTGCCATCGGCTCACGGCCTGTGGATCAGCACATCAAAGGTCTGCAGGCGATGGGCGCCGAGATGACGGTCGAGCATGGGTACATTTTTGCGCGTGCCAAGCGCCTGAAGGGGGCCCGCATCACGACCGACATGGTCACCGTGACCGGCACCGAGAACCTGCTGATGGCGGCCACCCTGGCCGACGGCGAGACGGTGCTTGAGAACGCGGCCCAGGAGCCGGAGGTGTTCGACCTCGCAGAAATGCTGATCGCGATGGGCGCGCGCATCGAAGGCCATGGCACCAGCAAGATCCGCATTCAAGGCGTCGACAGCCTGCATAGCACCGATCACCAGATCGTTCCTGACCGCATCGAGGCGGGTACCTTTCTGTGCGCCGTCGCGGCGACCGGCGGTGATGTCGTGCTGCGCCGCGCGCGCGCCGATCACCTGGATGCCGTCATCATCAAGCTGCGTGAAGCGGGGGCGACGATTGAATCCGGCCTCGACTGGATTCGCGTGAGTGCCGACAAGCGCATGCATGCGGTGAGCTTTCGCACCAGCGAGTACCCGGCCTTCCCGACCGACATGCAGGCGCAATTCATGGCGCTCAACAGCATTGCCGAAGGCACGGCCAAGGTCACCGAGACGATCTTCGAAAACCGCTTCATGCACGTGAACGAACTGGTGCGGCTCGGCGCGAAGATCGAGGTCGATGGCCATACCGTCGTGATGCACGGCGTGCCGCGCTTGTCGGGGGCCACGGTGATGGCGACCGACCTGCGCGCCTCGGCCAGCCTGGTGATTGCCGGATTGGTGGCGGACGGTGAGACCACGGTCGATCGCATCTATCACCTGGATCGCGGCTATGACCAGATGGAAGCCAAGCTGCGTGGCATCGGTGCAGACATCGAGCGGGTCAAGGCATGAGCAGGGCAAGCATCTTCCTCGGCGCCCGGTTGCCAGACGCCATCAACGAGGTCCGAACATGCTGACCCTCGCGTTATCGAAAGGTCGCATCTTTGAAGAAACCCTGCCGCTGCTGAAAGCGGCGGGCATCGAGGTTTTGGAAGATCCGGAAAAGTCGCGCAAGCTGATCCTGGAAACGAGCCGGCCCGATGTGCGGGTCGTGCTGGTGCGTGCGACCGACGTACCGACCTATGTTCAATATGGCGGCGCTGATCTGGGCGTGGCCGGCAAAGACATCTTGCTGGAGCAAGGCGGGCAGGGCCTGTATCAGCCACTCGATCTGCGCATTGCCCAGTGCCGCATGAGTGTCGCGGTGCGAGACGATTTCGATTACGTCGCCGCGGTCAGGCAAGGCTCGCGGCTGCGCGTGGCGACCAAATACACGAACTGCGCACGCGACCATTTCGCCGACAAGGGCGTGCACGTCGATGTGATCAAGCTGTACGGCTCGATGGAACTCGCGCCGCTGACCGGCCTGGCCGATGCGATCGTCGACCTGGTATCGACCGGCAGCACGCTGAAGGCGAACCATTTGATCGAGGTCGAACAAATCATGCAGATCTCGGCTCGCTTGGTCGTCAATCAGGCCGCGCTCAAGACCAAGCGCGAACCCATCCGCCGGATCATCGATGCCTTTGCCGGCGCGATCGCCTGACGTTTCACTTTCCCGCTCGATGCCATGACTGTTCAAATCCGCCAACTTGCCACTTCCGACGCTGACTTCGAAGCCAACTTCCAGCGCGTGCTGCATTGGTCGGAGCAAACCGATCAGGCCATCGAGGAGAGCGTGACCCGCATTCTTCAAGACGTGCAATCGCGTGGCGATGCAGCAGTGCTGGAATACACGCAGCGCTTTGACGGCGTAGAGGCCCGTTCGGTCGCCGAGCTTGAGATCACGCGCGCGGAAATGCAGCAGGCGCTGCAGGAAATCACCTTCGCGCAGCGTGAGGCGCTGGAGTTCGCCGCAGCGCGGGTGCGCGCCTATCACCAGCGCCAACTCGAAGCCTGTGGCCGCTCATGGAGCTACCGCGACGGCGACGGCACCCTGCTGGGCCAGAAGGTGACGCCACTTGACCGCGTCGGCATTTATGTGCCTGGCGGCAAGGCCGCTTATCCATCGAGCGTCCTGATGAATGCGGTGCCGGCCAAGGTGGCGGGTGTCGGCGAAATCATCATGGTCGTGCCCACACCCAAGGGCGAGCGCAATGCG
>CAHJWV010000659.1 GCA_903643055.1 Burkholderiales bacterium
GGTGCTAGCCAGGGTCTTGAGCAACTCGCCGTTCTTGGCAACAGCCTCATCGATGCGTTTCCTTTCCGCCAGCTGGTCAGCCGGTTCCTTCAGCAGCACCATGTTGCGCACCGCGCGCGCAATGACGTTGGCGTTGTCTTTCACATCGCTCAGTTGATCGATCTTGACCATGCGGTCATCGGTCAGCACCGTGAGGTTGGCGGACAGGTCGCGCAGGCTCACCCAGCTGTAGCCCGCTTGCACCAGGCTGAGAAGAACCAGGACGGCAAAGCCCAAGCCCAGTTTGGTGGCGACTTTCATGTTTTGGGGATCTCTTGGTTCGCGCTAGCGAGCAGC
This sequence comes from Burkholderiales bacterium, assembly GCA_903643055.1. The sequence continues at coordinate 337 of CAHJWV010000659.1, forward strand.
GCTTTGATCGATCAAGGGCTGCATAGTGAGAACAGTCCAGAACTCCGGGGGAGTCACGAACCAGTTATCGACAAGCAAACAGCGGTCTTGAATCCTCAACGCGGTCTTTCTGCCGGTAGCGCTCGGATTGACTTTCCCACAGTGGCGCTCATCTTGCGCCGCGACGCCCGCCACGCAAAGCCCCCGCCGAGGCGCCAGGAATCTCCGGTTCAGCCAAGTCTGCGGCCAGGCGGGGCAGGCAAAACGGCAATAGGGCTCGGGCACCAGTTTGTGTACGGCATAGCAGCCGTTCGCAAAGACCTGCTTCTGGTTTCGCGCAGGATCCGCTGGCTCACCTGGGGCATGAGATGCAGAAGGCACAGGCGAAGATGGGGAGGTTCTTGCGGGCGGGGTGACTTTTGTCAGTGTGTTTATGAGGTTAGTAAATGGCGTTTGTGAGTAAGCTTTTTAAAGGCGATTGCCTGCTGCAAGCGACTGGGTAGAGGCGCAGATGTGCTGCGGCCTGCTGGGTTATGGAGTAGGCGGTGGGAAGCTTCGGGCAAGCTTCGGCGGTGCCTCCCTCTTCCCAAAGCTCCAGCAGCTCCTAGTTCGCCGCCTGAATGCGTTCAAGCGCCTGCTTTACCTTTGCCACCAGGGCGTGGCTTGTAACCCGCAGCAAGGGGCCCGCCGCGCGCAGGCGGCGAGACGACGGGCACTCACTGCCGCGCCAGGGGGTGTCTCGCACCCGGGCCGTCGCTCAATACGCGCCCATGTAATCGCGCTTGCCGATGACGATGCCGTTGTGGCGCAGGATGGCGTAGGAGGTGGTGATGTGGAAGAAGAACTGTGGGGTGCCGTAGTTCGCCAGGTAGGCCTGACCACTCAGCTTTTTTTCTTTCGGCGTACCGGGCCGCAACACGATTTCCTTGCTTTCGCTGCCATCGAACTGTGATGCGTTCAGGCCGTCCAGAAAGGCGAGGGTCTGGGCCAACAGCGCGTCAAGATCGGCAAAGCTCTTTTCATTTCCCTCATAGGCCGGCACCTCCACGCCGGCGAGCCGTGCCGAGATGCCGCGTGCGAAATCGGCGGCAATCTGCACCTGCCGGACCAGCGGGAACATGTCCGGGAAGAGCCGCGCCTGCAAGAACGCTTCAGGCTCTATCGACTTGGCCGCCACATGGGCGTCGGCCTGCGCCAGCATGGCTTTCAAGGCCGTCAGCATTTGCTTGAAGACGGGAAGGGAGTGCAGGTACATCGGGGTGGTCATGGTGATTCTTTGGGTGGTTGGGAGCGAGAGGGCTTTCGCAGAACCGCACGGCGACAGAGGCTGAATCTATTCTTCAGCGAGTTGGCTGAAGCACAGCCGTTTCGCAGGCCGTCAGAGGTCGATCGGCCCATGGTGCGTTGCGGACGACGCCGTCAACCAGCATCAAGGGCTGGTCATGGCCCGCGGATTATCCGGCCGCCCGCGTGGCTGCCTGACTGGCCTGTGGCTGTGCTCAGCGCTTGTGTGCGCGATGAGGGCGTGGCCGTGGCTGCCCGGGTGCGGCGCCAGCGCGGGGTGCAAGGGTAGAGTCACCACAAGAAATGAGTTAGGTTTTGTCTTCGGCGTGGCGTACTTTGAGGCGGATGTCCGTGCCCGCCTACACCTCACCAGAATCACCAGCAGCACTCGGGTACGCTCGCCCCTTCCGGGCTCACTGGCCCTTCCAACGCTTTCTTCCATGACCACTCTCACTTGCGTGGCTACCGAGGTACTCACCACCCATCAGAAGCCTGTCGGCTATGCCTACCGCAGCGCCCCCGCGTCGCCCAACGACAGCGGCTGGCGCTTTCTCAGCGGCAGCGAAAGCCAGAAGTACATGAACCAGCCTACGCACTACATCACCTGCGGGCTGGCGGACTTCGCTCTCGCGCACCCCGACGTCGCGCCCCTGCTCGACCACCCGGCCGGCTCGGCCTTCGAGCGCGCCAACGCGAGCGAGGCTTTTGAGGCGGTGCCGCTGGAATGATGCGCCGCACGTCCGAAAAACTTCGTGCGAAAGCTTCGGCGTGCGGTTCGAGGTCAGTTCTTGCCTTTTGCCTATCAACACCATAAACCTGAAGCGCAGGCAAGAAACAAGACCTGGCCCCGAAGCCGCTGCGCGAACAAGCGCATCGGGATCGAGGGCCGTTTCGGTGTGTCATCGAGTGCCGCGACCCGCTGGAGCGGATCCTCAGCCCCGTGCGTTGACGCCGAGCCTCTCGCCATGAAGAGCAAGAACGTCCTGCGCTACATCCACCGACAAGAAGGCGCCAGCGGACTGGTCGCCTGGAAGGTGGAGGTGTGCCGCGGATCGATCCGGGCCCAGCGCAAGTTCAGCGCTGCCAGCCATGGAAGCGAGCGTGCCGCCTTGCGGGCCGCAAAGCTGTGGCGCGATGCCACTCTGGCGCAGCTGGAGGCGCTGCACAGCCAAACCCCCTCAAGTTTATCGAGTGTCACGCCCCGACGTTCACTTGCGATTGTGTTGGCGCAGCCTCACCGGTCGCTGCTGGCCTGCACGAATCATCGCAAGCTGCTGGCGTGATCTGCCTCGACTCCCTCTGGTTGGGAATGGATCATTCTTATTCGTTTCGCTGCTCGCAGGGCCACGAGTGGCAGCGCACGCGCATCTACCAGCGCGTCAACCCACGCTGCCCGACGTGTGCCACCGCCGCAGCCTGGGCAAAGGCTCAACCGAGTATGGCCCAGCCACTCACCGACGGGCTTCAGCGCCTGCAGGATCGCGCTCGTGCCAAGGGTGGGAGGTGCCTGTCAGAGCGGTACTTGGGTTCCACCGAATTTCATCGGTTTGAGTGCGCCAAAGGTCATGTGTGGGAAACCGCGGCGCGTGGTGTTCTTCGCGGCACCCGGTGCCGCGCCTGCGCGCACGACGCCCAGCGACTGACCCTTCAAGACGTCCAGCAAGCCGCTCACGCGCACGGCGGGCGTTGCCTGTCCGATGCCTACGTGAATGACGCCAGCCCCTTGCTCTGGGAATGCAGGCGCGGCCACACCTGGCGGGCTGGGTTGAACCGGGTTCGCACTGCAGGCACCTGGTGCCCCGAATGCGCCCACATGGCACAGATCACCAACTGCAAGTCCAAAGCACGCCGGCGCTATGTGGATGGCGGCAAACATCTGGTGGACGAGGCACCCCAGAGGGGTGAGGGCGTGTAAGGGGCTTGCAATCCGAACCGAACGCTCCTCCGCCCCGCAAAATCACGGCCTGCGTCGACATCCCAGGGAACAACAACATGAACGACCGCTTGAGTGACGCCAACACGGGGCGGGAGACCTATGCGATACCGCTCATGCCCAAGGGAACGCTGCAACTCAAGAAGCATCGCCCCATTTCACGCTGACAACACAAGAACGCATCAGGGATTTGCATGCTGATCAGCCCCCCTTTTCTACCGCCGCGCGGCAACCAAACAGAAGAACAGTGGCTCAACACCGCCATGTCAGGTGGTCAGCCAGGACACGGCGCATTCCCCGCCAGCTACTTGCTTGAGTGGCATGGTGGGCTGCATCTGACCGCACCCATGGGCGACAACGGCGCGGCGCTGCCGGTACGTGCCATTGCCGACGGCACCGTTGTGTTCATCCGTCAACGCACCGATGCGGACTCACCCGACGAGCCGCTCAACTATGGCGACGGCTACACGAGCGACGCTGTGGTGGTGATTCGCCACGATACCGACATCGGCGCCGACGCAGCGGGCCAAGTCACGCAGGTGCGCTTCTACTCGGTCTACATGCACCTCTACAGCATCCAGCCTA
>CAHJWV010000660.1 GCA_903643055.1 Burkholderiales bacterium
CCGCTGTTGATCCAGGAGCATCGCTTGCTCGTGACCGGCAGCATCGGCATCGGCATCTTCCCGTCCGATGGCGAAGACGCCGGAACGCTGCTCAAGCATGCCGATGCCGCGATGTACCTGGCCAAAGGCAAGGGCAAGAACAACGTCCAGTTCTATACCGCCGAGCTGGCGGATCAGGCCTCGAAGCAGTTCGAGATGGAAGCCGATTTGCAGCAAGCTTTGCTGCAAGGTGAATTCCTGCTGCACTACCAGCCGAAGATCCACATTGGCGACGAGCGGATGGTTGGCGTCGAGGCCCTGCTGCGTTGGGCCCACCCGACGCGCGGGCTGGTGCCGCCGATGGAGTTCATTCCGCTGGCCGAAGAATGCGGGCTGATCGTGCCGATCGGCCGCTGGGTGATCCAGGCGGCGTGCCGCCAGATCCGCCAATGGCGCGAGATGGGCATGGTGGCCCCCGCGGTGGCGGTGAACCTGTCGGCACGGCAGTTCGCCAGCGACACGCTGATCAGCGACTTCACCGAAGCGATGGCGCTGCACGGCGTGAGCGCAGATCTGTTGGAGGTCGAACTGACCGAAAGCGTGCTGATGGCCGACCCGCTGCGTGCCAACCAAGTCTTGCAGCAGTTGCACAGTCTGGGCATCTGCATCTCGATCGACGATTTCGGCACCGGCTACTCCTCGCTGTCTTACCTGAAGCGCTTTCCGGCACAGACGGTGAAGATCGACCGTTCGTTCGTCAGCGGCCTGCCCGATGACGCCGACGACATCGCCATCACCGAAGCCGTGATCGCGATGGCGCACAGCCTGGGCTTGAATGTCGTCGCTGAAGGGGTTGAAACCGAGGCCCAGCTCGCCACCTTGCGCCGCCTCGGCTGCGATGAAGCACAAGGTTATCTGCTCGGTCGGCCGATGCCTGCGGTCGACCTGAACAAGCGCCTGTCACGCGCCAAGGTACCCCTGGCGATCGCGGCACCTGTCGAGAGCCTGTTGAAAAGCCGCTGACCAGGCGCTGACCACACGCTGACGGAAACGGGTTGACTTCAGCATGCAAGCACGAAGTGATCGGCCGGCGCATCAAGTCACCCGCAGCACTTCGCGCATCGTCACGAACTCCTCGGCAACGGTCGGGTGCACACCCAGCGTGCGGTCGAGCACGGCCTTGGTGATGCCGGCCTGCAGGGCCACGGCAAAGCCCTGAATGATCTCGCCGGCGTCAGGCCCGACCATGTGCATGCCGACGACGCGGTCACTGGCGTCGTCGACCAGCATCTTCATCAGCATGCGTTCGCTGCTGCCGCTCAAGGTGTGCCGCAGCGCCTTGAATTCATTGCGATAGACGCGCACCCTGCCGTATTGCTTCTGCGCAGCCTCTTCACTCAGGCCCACGGTGCCGATCGTCGGGTGCGTGAACACCGCCGTGGGCACGAGGCTGTAATCGATCGGCTGGCGCGGCGCCTTGCCGGCGGCCGGCCCGAACAGCAGGTCGACCAGGTACATCGCCTCGGCCAGCGCCACCGGCGTCAAGGCCTTGCGGCCGATCAGGTCGCCGATCGCATGGACAGCCGGCACGCTCGTCTGCAGTTGCCCATTGACCGGCACGCTACCGTCGTCATTGAGCGCAATGCCCAAAGCCTCCAGGCCGAGGCGCTTCGTGCAGGGCCTGCGGCCGGTGGCGTGAAGCACGGCGTCGGCCTCGATCACGCTGCCGTCGCTCAGCTCGAGCTTTTGCACGCTGCCCACTTTGTCGGCGCCGGTGATCGTCGTGTTCAGGTGGATCGTGACGCCCTTCTTGCGCATCTCGGCGGCCACGAAGTTCGCCACTTCGGTGTCGAAGCCGCGCAGCAGTTGTGGCCCGCGATGCAGCTGCGTCACTTGCGCGCCGAGGCCGTGGAAGATCGATGCGAATTCGCAGGCGATGTAGCCCGCGCCGACGACGACCAGCCGCTTCGGGAAGGGATCGATGTCAAACATGTCATCGGAGCGCAGCGCCCATTCCTGCCCGGGTCCGATGGCCGGAATCGGCTGTCCGCCGGTGGCCAGCAGGATGTGGCGGGCGCTCAGGCGCTGCTCACCGCCTTCGCAGTCGATGACCACCGTGTGCTCGTCAGCCAGCCGCGCCCAGCCCTGCAGCAATTGCACGCCAGCGCCTTCGAGCAGGCCGCGGTAGACGGCGTTGAGCCGGCCGATCTCGGCGGCTCGGCCTTGCTTCAGCACGTTCCAGTCGAAGGCCGTCTTCTCGGTCAGCCAGCCGAAGCCGCGCGCTTGCGTCAGCGCTTCGCCATAGTGCGCGGCGTAGCTGTAAAGCTTTTTCGGAATGCAGCCGACGTTGACGCAGGTGCCGCCCAGCGGCCCGCCTTCGGCCAGCAGCACCTTCGCGCCGCGTTGGGCCGCCATGCGGCTGGCGCGCACACCGCCGCTGCCTGCACCAATCACGATGAGATCGTAGTCAAAACTCGCCATGTCACGCACCTGGTTGCATCAAGGCTTGAAGGGTAGCTAATGTGTCAGCCTCATGCAGCGGCTTGTCGAAACGAATGCGCAGCATGCGCGGGAAGCGGACTGCGATGCCGCTCTTGTGGCGCGGGCTGAGGTTGATGCCTTCAAAGCCCAGCTCGAACACCATCGTCGGTTTGACGCTGCGCACCGGGCCGAACTTTTCCAGCGTGGTAGCGCGAATCACGCGATCGACCTCGCGAAATTCTTCGTCGGTCAGGCCGGAATAAGCCTTCGCGAACGAGACCAGCTGCAGCGCCTGAGGCTGCGCGGGCTCGCGCCGCTCGATCGCATCGATCACCGCCTGCGCCTCGGCAGCATCGAGCGGCTGGCGGTTCCAGACCGCGAAGGTGTAGTCGGTGTAGACGCTAGCGCGGCGGCCGTGGCCGGCCTGCGCGTAGATCAGCACCGCATCGACGCTCAATGGCGAGATCTTCCATTTCCACCAGGTGCCATCCCCCTTGGTGCGGCCACTGCCGTAGCGCGAGTCGTGGTGCTTCAGCATGAAGCCTTCGACACCGCGCCCGCGCGACTCTTCGCGCAGCTCGGCCAGCTCAGCCCAGCTGGCGCGCTGCTCGGCGGGGGAAACCTTCAGGCCACCGCCTTCCGCCAACGCCAGCAGCTGTTCGCGCCGCTGCCGCTGCGGCCACGCACGCGCGTCCACACCCTGCCACTCAAGCAGGTCGTAAGCCATGAAGGTGACGGGCGCTTCGGCCAGCACCTTCTTGTTCAGCGTCTTGCGGCCGATGCGCTGCTGCAGCAGGTTGAACGGTGCGGGGCGGCCGGTGAGCCGAGGTGCCACAAGTGCCGCGTCATGGGCAGGCAATGCATCGAGGGAAGCCGCATCTGCATGCGGCGCTTCGCCGGCCTCCTTCCAGACCAGGATCTCGCCATCGAGCACGGTGCCATCGGGCCAGCGGCCGGCGATCGCCACGACCTCCGGAAAGCGCTCGGTGACCAGCTCTTCGCCGCGCGACCAGATCCAGATCTGCCCGGCGCGGCGCACCACCTGCGCGCGGATGCCGTCGTACTTCCACTCGATCAGCCAATCACTCGGCGGGCCCAGGCGCGCATCGAACTCCGCCAGCGGCAGCTCCAGCGCGTGCGCCAGAAAAAAGGGATAGGGCTGGCCCGAGTCGGCCGCTTGCATCGCGTCATGCGTGATCAGTGCGCGATAGCCCTTGGCATCGGGCCGTGCGGTCTTGTCGGTGAAACCCATCATGCGTTGCGCCACCAGCTTGGCGTCGAGCCCGGCATGCGCCGCCAACGCGCGCTGCACCAGCAGCTTGCTGACACCGACCCGAAAGCCACCGCCGATCAGCTTGATCAGCAAGAAGCGGCCGGTGGCATCGAGCTCGTCCCAATACGCGGTGATGCGCTCTGCCTGCAGCTGTGACGCCGCATCGCGCAGCGGCAGCAAGCGCTGCTCGATCCATTCGGAGAGCCCCACATCGCTGAGCTGGCGCGCAGCAGGCAGCACATGGGCGATGGTCTCGGCCAAGTCGCCGACCGCCTGATAGCACTCATCGAACAACCATTCGTCGACGCCCGCCTGCTGCTGCGCCAAGCCACGCAGCATCCCGGTTGGCACCACCTGGCGCGGCCGCCCGCCGGAGAGAAAGTAGACCGCCCACGCGGCATCGGCATCACCCGCCTGCGCGAAGTAGCGCTTCAGCGCATCGACCTTGGCGATGGTCGCAGTGCTGGCATCGAGCTCGTTGAAGAGTTGCGCGAAGCGCTTCATCGCGGGGAAGGCTCGGCGTCGTTGGCGCCGTCGCGCCCGTCGGTTCTGTCGGTTCCGTCGGTTCTGTCCGTTGCGTCATCGGCTTCGGCATCGGTTGGACCTCGAACTTCATCGGAGGCCTGCAAGCGCGGCGCTTCGTTCGGCTCGCTGGATGGCGCACCCGGCTTCTGCACATCGGCGCGCTCGTCGTCGTATTCGGTCTGGAATGCGTTCGCCTGCAGGCCTTGTGATTCGAGCCAGCGCACCATGATCGCTTCGTAGCCATGGGTCACGATGACGCGCTCGGCACCGGTGGCTGCGATCGCGCGCTGCAGGCCCGGCCAATCGGCGTGGTCACTGAGCACGAAGCCGCGGTCGACGGCGCGGCGGCGGCGCGCGCCGCGCAGCTGCATCCAGCCGCTGGCAAAGGCATCGCTGTAATCACCGAAACGCTTGCTCCAGGCCGAGCCCTGCACCGAAGGCGGCGCGATGACCAACGCACAGCGCAAGCTGGCCTTGTCGCTCAGTTCGTTGACGTTCAGGGTGACCGGCAAGTCCACACCGGCAGCACGGTAGGCGCGGTTCAGCGGCTCGACCGCGCCGTGCACGATGATCGGCCCGATGCGGGGGTCGACGCCCGACAGAATGCGCTGCGCCTTGCCGAAGCTGTAGCCCATCAGCAGGCTGGCGCGGCCGGCATCGGCATTGGCCCGCCACCAGTCGTTGATCTGATCGAAGACCTCGCGCTGCGGCTGCCAGCGGTAGATCGGCAAACCGAAAGTCGACTCGGTGATGAAGCAATGGCAACGCACCGGCTCGAAGGGCTCGCAGGTCAGGTTGTCTTCGCGCGCATCGCTTTGCGCGCCGGAGACGAAGTAGTCGCCCGAAGCCACCCAGACCTGCCCTTCGTGCTCGATGCGCACCTGGGCCGAGCCCAGCACATGGCCGGCCGGGTGCAGGCTGAGCTGAACGCCGTGATGCCGCACCGTTTCGCGGTATGCCAAAGTCTGCAAGGTGATGTCGCCCAGGCGCGAGCGCAACACGCCCTCGGACGGCGCGGCGGCGAGGTAATGGCCGTGGCCCACGCGGGCATGGTCGGCGTGGGCATGCGTGATCACCGCGCGATCGACCGGCCGCCACGGGTCGATGTAGAAATCGCCGGGAGGGCAGTAAAGGCCTTCGGGCCGTTGAACGATCAGGTCCATGGGCGCGAGCCGTTCCCTATCTGCAAACAAAGCGCGCAAAGCCCGGTGCGGCCTGCCGGCTGGCAGCGAAGCGGCGTGGCCCTCATCACGTCGCCCTCATCAATAGCGCCCGGTCGCGCCCGCCACGCGCAGGTAGAGATGTGCGGCCCAGGCCACGAAGCCGCGGCGCAGCACGCCGCGCAGCGAGCGTTGGCGAGCCTGCGCCGGGTCGATCTCGCGCGATACCGCCACCGCGGCATCGAAATGCGATGACATCGCGGCGGCGAAGCCGGCGTCGCGAATCATGATGTTGGCTTCCAGGTTCAGCAGCAGCGACAGCGGGTCGATGTTGGAGCTGCCCACCGTCGCCCATTCGCCATCGACCACGCCGATTTTTGCGTGCAGGAAAGCCGGCGTGTATTCGAACACCCGCACGCCGCTGCTCAGCAGTTCGTCGTACAGCGCGCGTGCCGCCAGCGCAGCGATGCGGTAATCGACCTTGCCTTGCAGCAGCAGCCGCACCTGCACACCGCGCCGGGCGGCGGCACGCAGCACGCGCCGAAATGCCCGGCCGGGGTAGAAATACGGCGTGATCAGGTCGACATGGCTTTGCGCCTTGCGGATCGCATCGATGTAGCTGCGCTCGATCGCGCGGCGCTGGCGCAGGTTGTCGCGCACGACAAAGGCCGCCCGCACCGCCGGCAGCTCAGCGCCTTGCGCCGCCTGCGCGACACCCTTGGGCATGCGCAGGCGGCGCAGCAGGCGCTTGGCGTGCGCCATCGGCTC
>CAHJWV010000661.1 GCA_903643055.1 Burkholderiales bacterium
TTGAAAGACGCACTGCTCGGCATCGAGCGGTGATCGTTTGCGCCCCATGCTGCGCGGCCTGCTCGATCGCTTGATCCTCGTGCTGGGCGTATTGGCTGGCGGCAGCCTGCCCAGCTTCATTGCGCAATACCGGCAACGCCTGGGCGGCGCGCTCGATCAGGTGCAGAAAGACTTGGCGCCTTTTCAGCAGATCGCCGATCAGCAGCACGGCGGTAGCCTGAGCGCGCTGATTCAGCATCACCTCGACAGCATTGACGCCACCTTTCATGCCGAAGGGCAGGCCATCCAGGCGATGGTGGAGTCGGCTGCGGCCCTGCAACGCGCGGCTGAAGCCCTCTCTACCGACGTATGGCATCAGATGGCTTATCTGACACAGCACGCGGACCCGGCTTTGACGAACGCTACCTGGGCGATGTTCCAGCCTTCGTTCGGCCTGTCGATCGAAAGCCTGCAAGTCGCAGCCGCCGTCGGCATCACGCTGTGGTTGGTGTTCATCGTGCTGTGGTACGCCAGCGGCGCCGTGGCCCACCGCCGCACCACGCCGCTGACACGGCCGCGCTGAAGGCGATTTAAAACCTCCGCGCGGATGGGGCCAACCTCTCATCTCAGCGCACAGTCACCAAAGTGCCTGCACGCGAAGCTTTCTGCTCGAAGCTCACCGGCAAGAACTTTTCGATCACTGCGAAGTTCGTTTGGGCATGTGGCGTGATCTCGCTGGCGGTGTAGGCGCCACCGCCAGCCAGCGCCATCGGCAAGGCCAGTTGATCCGCCAGGTAAGGCCCGACTGCTGCATCGCTTTTCTGGAAATCACGCAGTTGCGCCAACAGCCGTTTGGCGACCTGCTCGGCGCTCAGGCTCTTCTCACCGAACTCGGTGAATACCTCGGCGTGATGCTCGTACTGCAAGGTCGCGATCAACGCATTGCCCGGCCCTTCGTTTTGACGCAATGGCGGCAAGCGCAACTGATCGCCGGACCAGCCCATGCCCAGGCCAAGCGTCTCCAGTTCGCGGCCACCAACGCTGCGCGCAATGCCCGCCACCAGCGCCTCAGCATAGGCCTCTTGCAGAACATTTCGCTGCGTCAGTTCCATCGGCTTCAAGCCACCTGAAGCCGGCTGGATCTCCACCTCCAGCTCACCACCGCCAGCCGGGTAGAAGCCGTGGCGGCGCAGGTTCAACGAGACCCCAGCCCCCATGCGGCGCAGCAGCGGCACGAACGCGCGCTCGATGAATTGAAACGGCGGCGCCATCGGGTTGTGCGTGCCGCCACTCAGCACGATGCGGCTCGGCTGCACGGCTTGCAGCAAAGGCGGCAGCACCGTTTGCAATACCAGCAGGCAACTGCCGGCACTGCCGACGTCAAACCGATAGTCGCCGCCTAGTGCTACACCCGGCTCGAAGCGAATCGCCTGCGAGCCCAGCTCGGCCCCGTGGATTTGCGCGCCGCTGATGCGGGCCGCGGCCTGCACACAGGCCAAGTGCTGGCGCATCAGCCCCGGCTTCGCGCGCCCCGCGCGGATGCGCTCGATCTGCACCGGCTGGCCGGTGCAGATGGCCAGCGCCAGCGCGGTGCGCAGGATCTGGCCTCCGCCTTCACCGGACGAGCCGTCAAGTTCGATCATCGGTTGCGCCCTCTGTTCTTTGTTTCTTTGTCATTGGTTGATCGGTCGATGGATTCGCTGCATGCGCCCACAGCAACTCGCCGCTCCCAGCAATTTTCGGGAGTTGCTGAATGCTCAAGTCGCCGCGGCCGATGCCTGAAAACGCAGCGCCGCGTCATGCAAGAAAGTGTTCAGTGCGCTCGCCTCCACACGAGCGCTTTCCATCGGCGCCGGCTGCAGCGACGCGGCCTCCAGTTCCTGTTCGATGAAGTGGTGGATGGCCTTCCACCGCGGGCTGGTGGAGGCTTCGCCGGCACTCATCTTCACCCTCAGCAAGGCATTGATCTCCTGGATCAATGCGCCATCGTGAAGCGTGGCCTGTGCCAGTTCGGCGAAAGGCATTGGCGGCATGCCACGGCCATCGCGTATCCAGCGCGCAGCAAGCAAAGGGCGCAGCACATAGAGGTATTTCTTGTAGCGCACCTCGTCCTTTTGCAGATGCTCACGGAAATTCTTCTTCGCCATCGACAGGTAATGGTGATAAGCCCGCACAGGCGAAAAGCCGGTTTGTGCCAATGCACGAAACGACTTCATCGCATCGGTCTGCTCACGGTAGATGATCGGCGAGCGCAACCACTCCAGCAGCGTCGGGTTGGATTCGCGCAGCAAGCCGAGCGCCTTGCGCAAGTCCCATCCGTTGACATCGAGGTCTTTGCTGATCGGCAATTCGATCACGTCGCGCTGCGGCTCGATCGCCAGGTAGGCCGGTAGCCGGCTGACATAGACGAAGCGAACATCGTAATCACTGTCGGGCGACGCAAAGCCCCAGGCACGGCTGCCGGATTCGCAGGCGAAAAGCACCGTGACCTGATGGCGCTGTTCGATCTCGTTGAGCGCATTCAGCGCGGCTTCGCGCATCTCGGGCTCGATCGTGTGGGCTCCGAGCACGCTGGGCAGGGCGTTCATCTTCTTTCTCTCCTGTTTTTAAATACATAACCATTCATTGACATGCAACAAATCGATGTGTGGATGGCATGAAGCTTTGCCCAGAAGGCCGCAGCGCACACAGATCAAGACGCGTTCATCTCAATTGCGCTCACGCAACCGCCCGTCGCCCCGGCCGTCACTCACTCACCCCTTCACACACACGATCTGCTTCAAGGTGTGCACCACCTCGACCAGGTCTTTCTGCGCTGCCATCACGGCGTCGATGTCCTTGTAAGCCATCGGAATCTCATCGATCACGTCAGCGTCCTTGCGGCACTCCACCCCGGCCGTGGCGCGCACCTGGTCATCGACCGTGAACAGCTTCTTCGCCTTGGTGCGGCTCATCACGCGGCCTGCGCCGTGCGAGCAGCTGTCAAAGCTTTCCGGGTTACCGAGGCCGCGCACGATGAAACTGCGGGCGCCCATGCTGCCCGGAATGATGCCCAACTGACCGCGCTTCGCGCTCACGGCGCCCTTGCGCGTCACGAACACGTCTTCACCGAAATGGCGCTCCTGCTGCACATAGTTGTGGTGGCAGTTCACCGCTTCGACATGCGACTCGAATGGCTTGGTGATGACCTGGCGCACCGTGGCGATCAGGTTGGCCATCATCACTTCGCGGTTGCGCGCCGCAAACTTCTGCGCCCAGCCTACGCCGCGCACATAGTCGCCAAAGTAACGCGCGCCTTCCTCGAAGTAAGCCAGGTCTTGATCCGGCAGGTTGCGTTGATGCTGCTCGGCATCCTTCTTCGCCAGCTCGATGAAGTGCGTGCCGATCGCGTTACCTACGCCGCGTGAACCCGAGTGCAGCATGAACCAGACAGCACCTTCTTCGTCCAGGCAGATCTCGATGAAGTGGTTGCCGCCACCGAGTGTGCCGAGGTGCTTGCGGTTGTTGGTGTTCTTCAGGCGCGGGTGCAGCTCGCACAGCGCATCGAACTCGTCCACCATCGTCGCCCACAGCTGATCGACGAGCGGCGGCGGGTTTTCCCAGCTGCCCTGGTCGCGGCCGCTGCGACGTGGCGTCGAGCCGTGCGGCACGGCGCGTTCGATCGCGGAGCGCAGCGGGCCCAGGTTGTCGGGCAGGTCTTCGGCGCGAAGCGTCGTCTTGCAGGCCATCATTCCGCAGCCGATGTCCACGCCCACCGCGGCCGGGATGATCGCCTTCACGGTCGGGATCACCGAACCGATGGTCGCGCCGATGCCCAAGTGCACATCGGGCATCACCGCCACATGCTTGAACACGATCGGCAGGCGCGCTGCATTGGCCAACTGCTCGCGGGCCGCGGCCTCCACTGGCACACCGCGGGTCCACATCTTCACCGGCACACCGCCGGCCACGTCTTCCACTTCGTAGTTCGTATTCATCTCTGATGCCTTGATGTTTGATTTCTTCTCTTGTTTTCCGACTCGCTTGCTGACGCGATCATGGAGCGGTGCCTTGCTCCGCAGCGTTCAACGCAACTTGACCAATCCATTCAACACACTGTCGAGGCCGCCATACACCGAAATCTTGTCGATGCGCTCGGCCACGCGCTCCAAGGTTTCCAGCTCCTTCAAGCGCAAGGCGGTCACGTTGTCTTCCATGACCTTGGCGGTATTGAGCAGCGAGCGCGTGGCTGCCGTTTCTTCACGGCGACGGATCACGTTGGCTTGCGCCGCCTTCTCCGCCTCCACCACCTGTGCCAGCAAGGTCTTCATCTCGCCGGGCAGGATGATGTCTTTCAACCCGACCGATTCGAGCAGCAGGCCGCTGCCAGCCAGTCGCGCTTTCACCTGCGTGTTGACGCCTTCATCGACCAGCGACTTGTTCTCCAGCAGCTCATCCAGCGTGCGCGTACCCACCACGGCACGCAGCGCGAACTGCAGCTCACGGTAGATTGCCTCGGCAGGCTTGGCATGCCGCGCAAAGGCCTGCATCACGTCGGCATAGCGCCAGGTCGCCGCCAGGTTCAGGCGCAAGGCCACCTTGTCTTTGGTCAGGATTTCCTGGCCGCTGACATCGCTGACCTGCACGCGCAAGTCGACCACCTCCACCGACACCTGGCGATTGAAGCGCCAGAAGGCGTAGCCGCCGGGCGGCAGCAGGCGAACCAGCTTGCCATCGACCGTCAACACACCGACCGAAAACTCCGGCACCTGACCTTGCAGCACCCCTTGCAAGCCGGCCACAGCGCGCTGGCGCAATTGTGTTTGCGTCAGGCGCGCGACCAGGCTTGCGGGCAGCTCGAACGCTTCGGCCGACAGCTCGATCACGTCCACTCGCACGTCGACCAGGCCCTTCCAGTAGAGCTTGCGGGTCGTGGGCGGCAGCAGCTCGACCAGCACGCCGCTGTCATAACGCAGGCCGACCTGGGTGTCGCTCAATTCCACCCGCACGAACTCGCGCGCCACCAGCTCGGGCTCGTGGCTCAGAAAGTATTCGGCCAGGCCGTGGCTGAAGGCAGGCTGGTCAATGGCGAAGGTCTCGACGCGCAGCGCATCGAACACCGAACTCAACCAGTGACGGCCGGGCGGCAACACGCGCTCGAAGTCGCCGTTGCGCAGCAACAGGCCGCGCTCGTGCTTCTTCACCACCACGCGCCGGATCGTTGAATTCTTGAAAGCCATGTCGCTTCTCCTTGTTGTTCTTCATCTGTCTTGGGTCAAAGGGTGCCGTTACAGCCCCGGTGGCGGGCGGCAAGGGCCACGGCGCAGGAGGCTGCAGCGCGCCCCTCCCAAGGCTGGCTGCATTCGCACGCCGCGCGGGCTTGCCGCACGAGCTGCCAGGGCTGACGGGCAGCTGGCAACACAGGCACAGGCCCGCATCGCTTCGCTGCCCGCGTTCGGCGGGTGGGCCTTGCGGCCCGATCACATCAAAGCTGGAATAAATCCAGAGTTCGGCAGGAGTCGAACCTGCGACCGACCTCTTTCGAGGCTGCTCTACCGTCTGAGCTACAGAACGATGGCACCCAGGGACTCGAACCCCGGCTTCTTTCGAAGGCACCCGCCTGCCGTCACCCGCCACTCCGATGGCGCGGCATGCACCTCGCCAACCCGCCTTCCGGCTGGGGCGGAGTGCACCGGCGCGGCCTGCTTGCGCAGCAACCGCCACCTGGAAGCATCCATCTTCTGTGACTGATGCCTTCTCTATTGCAGCCACCGTGCCAAGCCGCACCGCCGAAGGCAAGTGATTGATTTCAAAGGGAAAAGACTAAAATAAGAAATTCTTGCTGCGTCATAATCTAGCTTTCAAGCTAACTAACGAGATTTATGGCTCGCCCCTCCACGGTTGTGATCGGATTCATCGGCACCCAGCTCGACAGCGGCAAAGGTGCGGGCCGATGGGAGAAATGGCGGCCCACGATTTCGATGGCCCAGCACGACGACCTCGAAGTTGCGCGCTTCGAGTTGTTCCATACGCCGCGCTTCGACAGCCTGGCCGAGCAAGTCCGCCAGGACCTGCTGGCCGCGTCGCCTCACAGCCAGGTCAAGCTGATTCCATTGAACATCGCCGACCCCTGGGACTTTGGCGAGGTCTATGCGGCGCTCTACGACTGGACGCGCAGCTACCCCTTCGACACCACCCGCGAGCGCTACTGGGCGCACATCACCACCGGCACGCATGTGGCGCAGATCTGCACCTTCCTGCTGGTCGAGTCGCGCTTTCTGCCGGGCGTGCTGCTGCAGACGGCGCCACCGAAGAAGCAGCGCCATGGCGACCCCGGCAACTACACACTCATCGACCTCGACCTGCAGCGCTACGGCGCAATCGCCCAGCGCTTCGACCAGGAGCAGCGCGATGCAGTGGCGTTCCTGAAGAGCGGCATTGCCACGCGCAACGCCCGCTTCAACGCGCTGATCGCCGAGATCGAGCGGGTGGCGGTGCGCTCTCGCGCGCCGATCCTGCTGGCCGGACCCACGGGCGCCGGCAAGAGCTTTCTCGCGCGCCGCATGTACGAGCTGAAAAAGGCGCGTCACCAGATGAGCGGTGCCTTCGTCGAAGTCAACTGCGCCACCTTGCGCGGAGACAGCGCGGCCTCCACCCTGTTCGGCCACAAGAAGGGCGCCTTCACCGGCGCTGCGACCGACCGCGCCGGCCTGCTGCGCAGCGCCGACCAGGGCGTGCTGTTCCTTGATGAAATTGGCGAGCTCGGCGCGGACGAGCAAGCGATGCTGCTGAAGGCCATCGAAGAAAAGAAGTTCTTCCCGATGGGCTCGGACCGCGAGGTCGCAAGCGACTTCCAGCTGATTGCCGGCACCAACCGCGACCTGCGCATGGAGGTGGCGCAAGGCCGCTTCCGCGATGACCTGTTCGCCCGCATCAACCTCTGGACTTACGACCTGCCGGGCCTCGCGCAGCGGCCTGAAGACATCGAGCCGAATGTCGAACATTTGCTCGCGCGCAGCATTGCCGAGAACGGCCGCGCGGTGCGCTTCACGACCGAGGCCAAGGCACGCTATTTGAAGTTTGCGCAGAGCGCGGATGCCCGCTGGAGCGCGAACTTCCGTGACCTCGGCGCCTCGGTCACGCGGCTGGCCACCTTGGCCGAAGGCGGGCGCATCGACACCGGACTGGTGGACGCAGAGATCGCGCGGCTGCGCTGGATGTGGCAGCGGCATGCACCTCAGCCGGCGACTGCTGCGGTTGACCTGGCCACGCTGATCGGCGAGGAGGCGCTGGAGCAAATCGACCTCTTCGACCGGCTGCAGCTGGAAGCGGTGCTCACCGTGTGCCGCGCGTCGAGCACGATCTCGGAGGCCGGCCGCAAGCTCTTTCACAGGTCGCGCTCACAGCGCAGCGTGGTCAACGATGCCGATCGGCTGCGCAAATACCTGGCCCGCTTCGGGCTGCGTTGGGACGCGCTGGCAGCACCCCTCGGCGGTTGAATCTCGCGGCTGAAGCCGCGCGCTTCAATCTGGCGGCATGCGCTCCAGCATCACCGCATAGTCGCGGTAGCCCATGCGCCGCCA
>CAHJWV010000662.1 GCA_903643055.1 Burkholderiales bacterium
CGCAAGATGCGGCTGGCTTATCGCGATCAGCAGGGCGCGACCTCGGAGCGCGTCGTGTGGCCTTTCGCGTTGGTCTATTTCGAGGAGGCGAGGGTGCTCGCGGCATGGTGCGAGTTGCGGGCCGACTTTCGCAGCTTCCGAGCCGACCGCGTGGTTCGCATCGAGCTGCTCGATGAGCACGCGCCGAAATCCGCAGAGGCGATGTTGAGCGACTGGCGCCGAACGCTGCTGGCGAGCGGGCGCACGATCCTGCCAGAACCTGACAGTGCCCCCTTCTAAGCTGGGGACTCGTTCGATAACGGGGATTCCCATGAAATTCGCTTCGGTCCGGCTTGTCACACTCGACGTCGAACGCCTTATCGCCTTCTACACACAGCTCTCGGGTGTCGATGCCGTTCATCTCGCCGATGGATTTGCGAGATTCGGCTTCCCGGCGCGACGCTTGCGATCAGTGCCGAGCATTTGATCCAACGCTTTAACGCAGGCGCTGCACAGGCCGCAGCGAATCGATCGGCCATCCTCGAATTTGAAGTGGACGACGTGGCTCGCGTGCTGTCGTCGCTCGGTACGCTCGATACCCTCGGGAGTGCGGTGGAGGGGGTGCAGGGGCCGACCGTCATGCCCTGGGGCAATCATTCGCTGTTGCTGCGCGACCCGGATGGGAGCCTCGTCAACGTATTTTCCCGCCCGGCTGTGGCGCCCGTGAATCCGGCGCGCTGAGCGGTAGCGATGCGGTGAAGGCAGGCGCTCGTCTCGGCGCGTGATGAAGCTCTGGTGCGAGGCTGAGTCATCGGCCGAGCGATTTCTCGTTATTGCGGAAATCGTGCTGAACGACCTTGCGAAGCGCCGTGCATGCGAGCCAGGCGTTCCACCGGCGCTTCAGGCGCTGGAGTGGCCGGTGGATCGCTTGCGTAACGCGCGCGGCCAAGCCGAGCGGCTTGGCGCGATGGGCTGGCCCGGGCCGTCAGGACGCCGCTGGCGTCGAGGTGGGCGTGATCACCTTCGGCGGCTGGGTGCCGTCAGACTTGCGGCGCTTTCTGCCGCTTGCCGTCTTTCTGACTTGCTTGGCAGAAATGGTTCTCTTGCCGACGCGTTTCTTCTTTGACAGTGCCATCTCGATCCTTTGGAGTGAATGAATAAGGACGCCGAGGATACATGCGGCGCGGGACCAGGCTTGTTCCCGATCGCTGCTGGCGCCACCCGCGCGAGGCTTGTCGATAACAAGACCGGTGCCAAGCGCTGACGATGCGCCGCTGTCCGGCGCTTCAGCCAACCGCGAGCAGCGTGCACGCCCAGTCGACGAACACCCGCACCTTGGTGCTGTAGCGGCGGCTCGGCGGGTACACCACATACACCAGCTGTGGGTCAGGCCGCCAGCGCGTGAGGACCGCCATCAGCCGGCCCGCATCGATCGCCTCGCGTGCTATGAAGTCGAGCGTGTTGATGAGACCGAGGCCGTTGAGTGCCGTCGCGAGGTGGGCGATGCTCTCGCTGACCAACACACCGTGATGCACGCCTTCCAGCGTCAGGCGCTCCTCGCCGCGCCGGAATCGAAGCGGCTGCGTCAGCCCCGTGCTGGACGAGCGCGATCGTCATCACCGGCTCGGTGGCGTCGATCAAGGGCTCGCCCGCGTTCGGCATCTATGCGGCGACGAAGGCGGCGCTGCGCTCGTTTGCACGCAGCTTCGCGAGCGATTTGAAGGGACGCGGCATTCGGATCCACGTCGTCGCTCCGGGCGTCTTCGTGACACCGGGCTACAAGAACGAGTTGAAGCTGTCCGAAGAGCAGATCGAGGGCATCTGCCGGATGGTTGCCGATCAGGCCCCGCTCGGTCGCGTCGGCGAAGTCGATGAGGTCGCCAAGGCGGTTTCGTTCCTGGCATCGGACGACGCGAGCTACATCACCGGCATCGAGCTGTTCGTCAACGGTGGCATGGCGCAGGTTTGATCGGGCGGCTTCTGCCGAGCGATCGGGGGGCCGGCAGGCGCTTGAAGGTGGCGTTCTTGTTGCCGAAGGCGGGGAGGACGGTGTATGGAAACTCCGCCGCGTCAAAAGGCTGGCGTGCCAGCTCTGAAACAGCTGGGTCGATTTCTACTGCGTTCACGGGCTGACCCAATCCAGACGCCGCCCTTGCGGAACGAGCGTGGCTATCCCCGCGACAAAAATGTACGGTGGCGAACTCCGCAGGGACTTGCGCACGCTCACGCTGGAGCCCAGGGGTTGATGACGGTGACGCCGGCCGCCTCGAACGGGCGGGAATTTCGGGTCGCAACAGCGAAGCCATTGGCCGCCGCGATCGCGGCGATGTAGCCATCGGTGGTGGCAACGGCCAAGCCAGCACCGCGTGCCTTTGCCATCAGCGCTGCATAGGCGTGGGTGGAGGTCAAGTCAAAGGGCAGCACGCGGCCGGCGAACAAGGGCAGCACGCGCTTCTCGAAGTTTTCTTGCAGTCCTGTGCGCCGCTTGCCGGCTGGCAGTAGCGCGACACCCGCCCGCAACTCCGCCACCGTGATGGCGGAAAGGAACAAGGTCTCCATCGCCTGGGCGTCGATCCACTCGATCACGCGCGGCTCCGGGGCCGGGCTTAGCGGCTCCGACATCACATTGGTGTCGAGCAGGATCATTCGAAGCTCACCGGACGCGAAGGCGTTTTGTTGCGCACCTGCTCGAACACCGCAAATTCTTCATCACTCGGCTTGGCTTGGCGGCCCATGTCGGCCAAGAGTGAGCCCAGTTTCACGCGCCCTTTGGGACTGATCGCGGATTCCAGGATTTCGCGTACATCAGCCTCCATGCTGTGTCCATGCTGGGCAGCACGCACGCGCAAAGCACGGTGCACTTCGTCGAAAAGGTTGCGAACTGTCAGCATGGCCATGGCAAACCTCCAGAGTGCATTCGATGCATGCAACGTACAACATTGCATTCAAACTTTGCATCTCCGCTGTCCTGGTAGCCCGAACCGCACGGTTGTGCCGCACCGCCCATGCGCCCGCTCCCCGTGAACGCGGCGCTCCGCAAGATGCGCTTGGATTTTCGGGAACGCCGGTCCACGGCAAAGCCATCGCCGCACCAACACCCACGACCTTCTCGCTACACCTTCCCGTTAGCTCGCTCTGAACACCGCCAATTGATCCGCAAAGGCCCGTTGATAAGCCGGTCGGGCTTGGCCGCGGGCGATGTAGGCGCCGAGCTTCGGATACCGCTTTAGCAGTTCGGAGCTGTTCAAGCGGCGCAACACCGTCACCATCAGCAGGTCGCCGGCGCTGAAGGCGCCGTCCAGCCAGTCGGCCTCGCCGAGCCGGTGGGCGAGTTCGGTGAGGCGCACGCACACGCGCTCATCGAGTGACGGCAGGCGCTCGGCATGCCAGGGTTTGTCGTGCTCGAAGAGCACCGCCATCGAGCGCTCGACGATCGGCGGCTCGACGGTGTTCAGCGCCGCAAACATCCATGTGATCGCGCGGGCGCGGGCCTTCTCATCGTCGGGCAGCAGCCCTGCATGGCGCTGCGCGAGATGAAGCACGATCGCGCCCGATTCGAACAAGGTGAGCTCGCCGTCTTCGTAGGTCGGGATCTGGCCGAACGGATTTAGCTTGCGGTGCGCGGGCTGCTTCAGCGCGGTGAACGACAGCAGCCGAACGTCATAAGACTGGCCGATTTCTTCCAGCGCCCAACGAACGCGCATGTCACGTGCCAGCCCTTGACCGCGGTCGGGCGAGTGTTCAAAAGCGGTGAGGGTCGGGTTCATTGGCGTGCTCCTTGGTTGGACACCAATCTATCGCGACTCGCCTGTGCAGGGCCCGATCGCCCTGATCTTGACGCTGATGTGCGAGAGGCCGATCGCCCGCCGTTCGGTGCGCCGGAAACGCTGTTGCAGTGCAACACGGGTGTTCGTCCTACGTGACGTTCAAAAACTGTCCCACGTGTGTGCGTACTGCGGTCTCCGATGATTGCTTAGCTCCTTCAGGACCCTGCGTCTTAACGCCATGGCTGCTGAGAGGGGTGTTGGGTTTCCCGGCGTTCCAGGGCCTTGTGGGTCAGGCCTCTGCGATGTCTCAGTGTTCAGTCAGCTCTCAAAGGATGTCCGTGGCCATGAAGCCCATGCGCTTGTCTGCTTTTGCTCCTGCGCAATCCACAGGGATTGCGCCGTTTGCTCCGGTCGCCAAGGCGCCGAGCGATCGCGTGCCGACCGGCCTGGGCGAGCAGGATCTTTATCTGTTGTCCGAGGGCACGCATGCCCGCTTGTTCGACAAGTTCGGCTGCCACTTCCGCGCCGAGGGCGGGGCCGATTTCAGGGTCTGGGCACCGAATGCGCGCTCGGTCTCGGTGATCGGTGACTGGAACGGCTGGGACGCCGGCGCGCACCCGTTGACGCGGCAGGAAGGGCAAGGCATCTGGCAGGGCTTCGTGCCCACGGCCGAGCATGGCCAGCGCTACAAGTACCACGTGATCGGTGCCGGCGGGCAGGCGGTCGACAAGGCCGACCCGTATGCCCATCTGGCCGAAGAACCTTCGGCCACCGCGTCGCGCGCCTGGAACCTCGATTACGCATGGGGCGATGCCGACTGGATGCGCGATCGCGCACAGCGCAATGCATTGAGCGCCCCGATCTCGGTCTATGAAGTGCACTTCGGCTCATGGCGCCGCCACGACGACGGCGAGCCTTTGTCTTATCGCGAGCTGGCCCCTGCCTTGGGCGACTATGTGTCGCAGATGGGCTTCACCCATGTGGAGCTGATGCCGATCACCGAGCACCCGTTCTATGGCTCGTGGGGCTACCTGACCACCGGCTACTTCGCGCCGACCTCGCGCTACGGCACGCCGCAAGACTTCATGTACCTCGTGGATCACCTGCATCAGCGCGGCATCGGCGTGTTGCTCGATTGGGTGCCCTCGCACTTTCCGACCGATGAGCATGGCCTGCAGTATTTCGATGGCACTCATCTGTATGAGCATGCCGACCCGCGCCAGGGCTTTCACCCGGACTGGAAGTCGAGCATCTTCAACTACGGCCGTGGCGAGGTGCGCAGCTTCCTGATTTCATCGGCGCTGTTTTGGCTTGAGAAGTACCACCTCGATGGTTTGCGTGTCGATGCCGTTGCGTCGATGCTTTATCTCGACTACGGCCGCAAGGACGGCGAGTGGATTCCGAATGCGAAGGGCGGCAAGGAAAACCTCGAAGCCATCTCGTTCCTGCAGGCGCTGAACGAAGCGGTGTACCGCGAGCACCCCGACGTGATGATGGTTGCCGAAGAGTCGACCGCGTGGCCGCAGGTCTCGCGCCCAACCGGCGGCGGCGGCCTGGGCTTCGGCATGAAATGGAACATGGGCTGGATGCACGACACCTTGTCGTTCCTGCAGGCCGACCCGGTTCATCGCAAGTACCACCTGGGCCAGCTGACCTTCTCGCTGGTCTATGCCTTCAGCGAAAACTTCATGCTGCCGCTGTCGCATGACGAGGTCGTGCACGGCAAGGGCTCGTTGATCAGCCGCATGCCGGGCGACCCCTGGCAGCAGTTCGCCAACCTGCGCCTGCTGTATGCGCTGATGTGGACGCACCCCGGCAAGAAGCTGCTGTTCATGGGCAGCGAATTTGCGCAGCGCCATGAATGGACGCATGAAGGCCAGCTCGATTGGGCGATGGCGCAGCAGCCTGAGCACCACGGCATCCAGCGCCTGGTTCAAGACCTGAACCGCCTGTATCGGCAAGAGCGCGCGCTGCACGAAGTCGACTTCTCGGCCGAAGGCTTCGAGTGGATCGACGCGCAAGACGCCACCAACACCGTCATTGCCTACATGCGCTACGGCGCATCGGGCCAGGAGCCGCTGCTGGTGGTCGTCAACCTGACGCCGATCCCGCGTCAGCACTACCGCATCGGCGTGCCACGCGCAGGCCACTGGCGCGAAGTGCTGAACACCGATGTGAAGGACTACGGCGGCAGCGGCTGGGGCAACCTCGGCGGCCTCAGTACGGCAGCGATCGGCGCCCATGGCCGCGCGCAAAGCCTGGAGCTGACCTTGCCGCCGCTGTCGGTGCTGATCTTCAAACACGACGACCCGACCCAGCGGTCCAAGCCCGCGCTGCAGAGCGTCGATGGCCCGAGCTCGCACGGCACCGCTTCCGAACCGCTTCAAGAACCCACCTCATCCAACCTGAACACTCGCCCCGAAGGAGAAAAGAAATGACGTCACGCCACAAGGTATTGGCTTTTGTAATGGCCGGCGGGGAGGGCACACGCCTGTTCCCCTTGACCCAGGAACGCTGCAAACCCGCGGTGCCGTTCAACGGCAAACACCGCGTGGTCGACTTCGTGTTGAGCAACCTGGTGAACTCCGAGATCTATTCGGTGTACCTGCTGGTGCAATACAAATCGCAAGCGCTGATCGAGCATGTGCGCCAGTCGTGGACGATGGCCCGCTTCATTCCCGATCACTTCGTGACGGTGGTGCCACCGCAGATGCGCAATGGGCCGGAATGGTTTCAAGGCACGGCCGATTCGGTTTATCAAAACCTGCATCTGATCGAGACCTCGAACGTCGACCATGTCGCGGTGTTCGGTGCCGATCACATCTACCGCATGGATGTGCGGCAGATGCTGGACCAGCACGTGGCGCAAAACGCCGATGTGACGGTGGCCACCTTGCCGGTGCCGCTCTCGCAATGCAACTCGTTCGGCATCGTCGAGACCGACGACGACCTGCGCATCACCGACTTTCGCGAGAAGCCGGAAAGCACACCGGGAATGACCAAGCGGCCGACCCATGCGCTGGCCTCGATGGGCAACTACATCTTCAAGAAAGACGTGCTGCTGCAGGAGCTGCGCCGCGCCAAGGAAGCCGGCGAGAGCGACTTCGGCAAGCACATCCTGCCGCGCATGGTGGAGTCGCACAAGCTGCTGGCCTATGACTTCAACGACAACGTGATTCCGGGCACTGCCGACTTCGAAGAGCACGCTTACTGGCGTGACGTGGGCACCATCGATGCCTATTTCGATGCCCACCTCGACACGCTGGGCGCCCAGCCGCGCTTTCGCATGAGCAACCCGCAGTGGCCGATCTATGCAAGCCAGGATCAATCGGAGTCGGCGCAAATCGAAGCCGGCGTGATTCACCGCTCGGTGGTGGGCTCGGGCTGCGTCGTCAACAACGCGCGGCTTAACCACGCGATGCTTCGCCGCACGGTCTATGTGCATGAAGATGCCGACCTCGAACGCTGCATCGTGATGGATCGCACCGTGGTTGGCAAAGGCGCTTCGCTGCGCAACGTGATCATCGATCAGGACAACCACATTCCGCCAGGCGAGCGCATCGGGCACGACATTGAGGAAGACCGCAAGCGCTTCCATGTCAGTGAAGGCGGCATCTCGGTCGTGCCGCGGGGTTACTTCCCGCGCGCCGCGCCTGTGTCGACGACGCCTGCCGTAGCCACGCTTGAGCAGGCTCACCAACTGCAACGGGCGGCCTGACGACGATGGGACATCACGACACAGCGATCGCGGAGGCTGCGGCATCCACCTCCCCATCGAATCTGCGTACGCTCGCCGGCAGCCCCCATCCCTTGGGCTCGACCTGGGACGGCCAGGGCACCAACTTCGCGCTGTACTCCAGCGTGGCCGACAGCGTCGAGCTGTGCCTGTTCGATGAGGCCGGCGAGCGGCAGACGGTGTGCCTGCCCATCACGCGCAGCACCGGCAACGTCTGGCATGTCTACCTGCCCGACGTTCGCCCCGGCACCCTGTATGGATGGCGCGTGCTCGGGCCTTATGTGCCCGAGGAGGGCTTGCGCTGCAACGCTGCCAAGTTGCTGCTCGACCCTTATGCACGCAAGATCGTCGGCAGCATCGATTGGTCGAGCGCGAGCTATGCCTACCAGCTCGACAGCGACGACGAAGACTTCTCGTTCAACAGCGAAGACAGTGCGTCGGCCATGCCCAAGTGCGTGGTGGTCGAAGACGCCTTCGACTGGGGCGACGACAAGCCGCCCCGGGTGCCCTGGAGCGAAACCATTTTCTACGAGGTGCACGTCAAGGGCTTCAGCAAGCAGCTGAAAACGATTCCCGAAGCGCTGCGCGGCACCTATGGCGCGCTGGCGTCCGATGAAGCCATTGCCCATTTCAAACAACTGGGCGTGACCTCGCTGGAGCTGCTGCCGGTGCAGTTCTTTGTTGACGACCAGCGGCTGATCGAATCGGGCTTGCGCAACTATTGGGGCTACAACACGATCGGCTTCTTCTCGCCCGACCTGCGCTATAGCATCACCGGCACGATCGACGAGTTCAAGGGCATGGTCAAGCTGCTGCACGCCGCCGGCATCGAGGTGATTCTCGACGTGGTCTACAACCACACCGGCGAAGGCAACCACCTGGGCCCGACGCTGAGCTTCAAGGGCATCGACAACCGCGCCTATTACCGGCTCAGCGACAAGAGCGCGCGCCACTATCACGACGTGACCGGCACCGGCAGCACGATGAACAGCCATTCGCCGGTGGCGCTGCGGCTGATGCTGGACAGCCTGCGCTACTGGGTTTCTCAAGTGCATGTGGACGGCTTCCGCTTCGATCTGGCGGTGGCGCTGGCGCGGGGTGAATCCGAATTCGAGGCTTACAGCAGCTTTCTGTCGGCGATCCATCAAGACCCGGTGCTGAGCCAGGTCAAGCTGATTGCCGAGCCCTGGGACATTGGCGATGGCGGCTACCGCGTCGGCGGCTTTCCGCTCGGCTGGGCCGAATGGAATGGCCGTTACCGCGACGCGGTGCG
>CAHJWV010000663.1 GCA_903643055.1 Burkholderiales bacterium
CATCACGACCTGCGTCACCGAGGTCGGCGCGCGGGCCGACCACACGGGGTAGGGCGGCGTGTAATCGTCCTCGACGCGACGGTGCCGCGTGCGGGGGCATTTCAGGTGCTCGGCAATGGCGGATTCCATGGTGCTGCTCCGGGCGTTGATGCTGTCAGGCCGCGAGTTGCAGGCGCGGCTCGGTGTCAGCGGTCACCGCTTCGGGCGCGCCGTTGCCGGGCTCGGGCGTGTGCTGCAGCACCACTGGCTCGCGGCGCGTCTTGTTCAGCAGCAACTGCGTGACGTCCGGCCGCGAGTAGTGGCCGCTCGGGTCGGCGGCGGCCTTGGCCAGCGAGATCATGCCGAGGTCGATGTCGGCGATCACCAGGCCTTCCTCATCTTCGGCGAGCGGTGTGCCCAGCGGCGAGCCGTCGGGTGCGTAGATGCGCGCAAAACCGCCGCCGGTGCGGAGCATCTGCTGCTTGCCGGGATCGGTGCACAGCAGGTCGCTCATCGCCCGCGAAACGGTGGCGCACGGTGCCACAACGAAGCACTGACCCTCGGCCGCATAGATCTGGCTCGCGGCGTTGTTGACTTCCGGCCCGAGCGCATAGGCCGCGCCGCGGTAGAGCGAGAAGCTGGGCCACGCGCCGCAATGGATCTGCTCGTTCTGCGAATACATCGCGTACTTGCTGAGCGGCTGCAGGTGCTCCCAGCAGCAGAGCGATCCGACGTTGCCGATGGCCGTTTCGACCACGGCGAGGTCGGAGCCGTCGCCTTCGCCGAACACGGTGCGCTCCACGTGCGTGGGCTTGAGCTTGCGGCGCGTCTGCACCGCCTTGCCCTGGTCGTCGATCAGCGCCTGCGCGATGTAGAGGCTGCCCGCGGCCTTCTCGCTGTAGCCGAGCGAGACCCAGATCTTGTGCTTGCGCGCCGCGTCCTTGATGCGGTCGAACTCGGCAGAGCCGACGACCAGCGCGTTGTCGTGGTAGCGCTGGACGAACTGCATGCCCCACGCGGGCGAATCGAGCCAGATCCACCAGGGGTAGCCGGGGACCCAGGTTTCGGGAAAGGCGATGAGCTTGACGCCCTGGCCAGCCGCCTGGGCCATCAGGTCGATGGTCTTGTCGATCGTGCCATCGAGATCGAGAAAGACGGGTGCGGCCTGCACGGCGGCGACGCGGAACTTGGGATGAACGGTGGTGGGCATGGCGGCACTCCAGAAACGGTGGATGAAACAACTTCGCAGACCTCGCGCACCGGGTTTGCGCTGTGGCATGCGGGTTGCTTGAAGCGTAGATTCGCCGCGGCGGAATGCCTTGATCCGAACTTGCGGCGTTCTTGTTCCAGCGTTGCACGCGCTTTCCGGGGACCCCGATGAACCAGTTGCTCAGCACCGACGCCGTTTCGCGAAACCAGCGCATGGCCTACTGGACCGACATGATCTGCAACGTCTACGTGCAGCTCGGATGCGACCCGGTGCGCCCGGACGACATCGGCAACTTCGAAGGCAGCATCCGTCAGCACTCGCTGCCCAGTCTCGACATGTCGGTGGTGAAGGCCGGGCCGCAGAAGGTCATGCGCACCAGCGGGCACATCGCGCGGTCCAGCGACGACTATTTCCTCGTGAGCATCCAGGCACAGGGACAAGGCGTGGTGCGGCAGGACGGCCGCG
The DNA here is from genome assembly GCA_903643055.1 of Burkholderiales bacterium. The sequence continues at coordinate 1,655 of CAHJWV010000663.1, forward strand.
ATGCGGTGCTATCGGCCGGCGACTTCGCGCTGTACGACAGCACGCGTCCTTACCAGCTGCTGTTCGACGACAAGTTCGAGCAGATTGTGCTCAAGCTGCCTGGCGAGCGCCTGCGCAGCGAGCTACGCGACACCGAGGCGCTCACGGCGACCACGGTGTCGGGCAGGCAAGGCGCGGGGCATCTGCTGCTCGGCATGATCCGCACCCTGCGCGAAGACATCGACACCTTGCAGCCTGCATCGGCGCTCGCGGTGGCGCATGGCGTGCAGAGCATCCTGGTGGCGGGCCTGCAGACGCTGCCGGCGGCGCGAGCGCCTTCGCTGAGCAACCTCACCGCCTATCACCTCGCGCGCGTGAAGCGGTGCATCGACGACCAGCTGGCCGATCCTTCGCTGTCGGTGGGCAGCATCGCGGCGGCGCTGGGGGTGTCGGCGAGCCACATCCACAGGGTCTTCAAGAGCGAGCCGCTGACACCCTCGCAGTACATCTGGGAGCGCCGGCTCGAAGCCTGCAGCCGCGACCTGCTGGAGCCGCGTCTCGCGGGCCGGCCGGTGGGGGAGATCGCGTATGGCCGCGGTTTCAACGATGCGGCTCATTTCAGCCGCGCATTCCGCGAGCGCTTCGGCTGCGCGCCGCGCGAGTGGCGGCAGCAGCGCGCGCAGTAAGCCTTACTGCACCAGCAGCACCGAGATGTCGGTCTCGGCGATCACCTTGGTGGCCACCGAGCCCATCAGCGCGCGGCCGAAAATGCCGTGGCCGTGCGTGCCCATCACGATCATGTCAGCGTGCGCCACGTTGGCGGCCTTGAGGATTTCCTCCGGCGCGTTGCCGTGCCGCAGGTCGAGCGCGTAGTCGGCGATGTGGCGTGCCGCCAGCCCGGCCTTGACCGGCTCGACGACCTTGGCGGCCTCCTCGGCGTAGTAGCCGTCCAGCACGTCTCGGCTCACGTGCTTGGCGGCGTGATGCGGGATGCCGCTGCAGACGTGGACCACCACCAGTTGGTGGCCATCGACCAGCGCGCTGCGATGTCTGGCGAG
>CAHJWV010000664.1 GCA_903643055.1 Burkholderiales bacterium
CATCAGCAGCCAGCCGCGCCGGCGGCCGAGCAAGGTGGTCAGCGGCGGCAGCGGCAGCCGGTCCACCAGCGGCGCCCAGACCCACTTGAAGGCGTACGCCAGTCCGACCCAGCTCAGGTAGCCGATGGTGGTGCGGTCGATGCCGGCCTCGCGCAGCCGAAAGCTCAGCGTGCCCAGCACCAGCAGCAGCGGCAGTCCGGCCGAGAAGCCGAGCGCCAGCATGCGCAGCGTGGCCGGCTCCAGGTACACCCTGAGCGTGTCGCGCCATGGCAGCTTCCGGCGGTCTTGTTGTTGTTCTTCTTCGGCCTGTGCGGCGGCGGGCGAAGCAGGTCCGACGGCGGAGGGAGACGACATGAAGAAGGAGAAGGGCGGACGGGCGGACGGGCGGAGCAGGCTACATATTATTGATGCGGCCTTGCGCCGCGGCCGAAACTCGCAATGGTCCTCCACAGCGTGGACGCCTCATCCTTTTGAAGCAGGCATCGCCCAATGAGGAAAGCGGTCAAACGGACTTCACTCTTGCTTCTCGGCAAATACGAACTGTGTGGACAGTTCTCCATCGCCGTACCGACGCAGTGTCAGAACTGGATACTTAAAAGAAAAAGCTCTGGAAAAATGCGCGACCTTTACCCAAGTTCGGTCAGCCACACGGACGACATAGAGAGCGCTCTTGTCCAGCTCGCGCTCGAGGGTGAAATAGTCGGATTTGGGTGACCACGCGTGCCCACGTCCCCAATAGCGCCCGGGAACGTCAATTCCATCCAGTGCCACGCGATTGAGGCTGTCACTGTGCGGATGCTCACCGTCATAGGTCCAAACTGTTGTATGAGTCTGGTCCGGCGAAAGGATCGTCGCGCCGCCGTAGCCGATAGAAGCGGGTGAACCATCCTGAGGCGCACGCGTGATGGTCATGTCGAGTTGTGGAGAAAGTAGTTTGGTATCGCCAAGTATTGCCCGATTGCGAAGAGGCTACGCGTTCCATTCGCGACCTTCAGACCGAAGAACACGTCGCCGGGCGGCTGGCCGGCCGGGAAGGGCCAAGTTGATAATCGGATTTCGCTTGCCGGCTCCGACACCGGAGCGACAAAGGATTCATGATGGACTTTTCTCGTCACGACACGGGCACGGCAGGAACACCATGAATTTTCTCGGTACGAGTGTCATGGGCCGGCTGGTCGCCGCGTTCGACTGGAAGACGACGCCGCTCGGGCCTGTCGCGACATGGCCGGCGAGCCTGAAGACGACGGTGTCGATCGTTCTCAATTCCAGCCACCCGATGTTTCTCTGGTGGGGCGCGCAGCTGATTCAGATCTACAACGACGCCTACGTTCCCAGTTTCGGAAACGGAAAGCATCCGCACGCCCTCGGACAGCCTGGCCGCGAGTGCTGGCCCGAAATCTGGCCGATCATCGGTCCGCAGATCGACAACATCCTGGCGGGCGGAACGCCGGTGCTGCACGAGGACGCGCTGGTGCCCATCGCCCGCAACGGCTGCATCGAAGACGTCTACTGGACCTACACCTACAGCGCCGTCTACGACGACGATGACCGCATCGGCGGCGTCCTCGTTACCTGCCTGGAAACCACGGCGCGCGTGCTGACCGCGCGGGCGCTCGAATCGGCGGCCGCGGATCGGGACCGGTTGCTCAACGACGCGCCCGTCGCGACGGCCGTGCTGGTCGGACCCGAGCTCACGTACCAGCTGGCCAACCAGTTCTACCTCGAGATCATCGGGCGCGACCACATCGTCGGAAAGCCCTTTGCCGAGGTCTACCCCGAACTCGTCGACAGCCCGATCCACCGCGTGTTCCTCGAGGTCTATCGCACCGGCATCCCGTACCTCTCGCCGGAGACGCGCGTCGAGCTCGATATGCACGGCCGCATGCAGGATCGGTACTACCACTACAACCTGGCGCCATTGCGCAGGGTCGACGGCATCGTCTACGGGCTCGTCGTCATCGTGGTCGACATCACGCAGCAGGTGAAGTCGCGCAACGAGGTCGAGCGCCTGAATGCCGAACTCCGCGACGCGGTCGATACGAAGGACGCTTTTCTGGCGATGCTGGGCCATGAACTTCGCAACCCGCTGGCACCGATCGTGACCGCGTTGCGGCTGATGAAGCTGAAGGACTCCGCGACCTCCCGCGAGCAGGACGTGATCAAGCGGCAGGTCGAACACCTGGTGAGGCTGGTCGACGACCTGCTCGACGTCTCGAAAATCACGCGTGGCAAGGTCGAGCTGCGGCTGGGCCGCATCGATTTGAAGGAAGTCGTGGCCAAGGCCGTGGAGATGGCCGACTACCTGCTGGAGCAGAAGCAGCACCGCTTGCGCATCGACGTTCCCGCCGACGTGGTCTGGTTCGGGGACGGGGCGCGACTGGCGCAAGTCATCGCCAACCTCTTGACCAACGCCGCGCGATACACGCCCCGAAGCGGCAGCATCGACGTGCGCGCCCTCTCCGCGGACGGGTGGATCGAGGTGGCGGTCGTCGACACCGGCATCGGCATCCCGCCCGCGCTTTTGCCCAGGATCTTCGACCTGTTCGTGCAAGGCCACCGCAACACCGATCGCGCGGAAGGCGGCATGGGCATCGGGCTCACGCTGGTCCGTAATCTCGTCGAGATGCATGGCGGCACTGTCGCCGCGGAAAGCGCGGGCGAGGGGCAAGGCAGCCGCTTCACGGTCAGGCTGCCGCTGGTGACGGCCGGTGGCCCCGCAACGACCGGATCGCCTGCGCAAGTGGCGAGCCAGCCTGGTCGCGCCTTGAGCATCCTGCTCGTCGACGACAACCAGGATGCCGCGAATGCGCTGGTGGAAATACTTCAGCTCTACGGCCACGAAGTGACGGCCGTGTACGACCCGATGGCGGCACTCGAGGCCGTCGCAAGCCAAAGGCCGGACGTCGCGATCCTCGACATCGGGCTGCCCGGGATGGACGGCAACGAACTGGCCACGCGGATCAAGGCCGGGGCGAGTCCCGAGGCGCCCCGGTTGATTGCGTTGACGGGCTACGGCCAGGAGGCCGACAAGCTCAAGAGCCGCGCGTCGGGATTCGCCGCGCATCTGGTCAAACCGATCGACGTCGACGAGCTGCTGCGCTTGCTGGAGCGCCAGCAAGAAGCTGATTGACGGGTTGTTGACGGGCCTACGGGCCCGATCCACGTGAGGGCGATGACGGGAGCGGAGGCGTCGCGCGTGAATGTTGCCAAAGGCGCGCGGCCAGTATCCCGGACTGTGCCTGCGGGCGCCTATGCCCGCACTGAGCTTTCCGTCCTGAACTTCGGCTTCGCAGCGGAAGCGGACTGTCGTTCGACGAGGCTAGACTTCCCGGTCCGGCCAGAAGCCGACGTTCGTCACGCCCCTCCAGCGGTCCCATCGAACGAGGTTCAAATGAGAAAACTCGAAGGAATCGTTCAATGGTCAGAGTGAGACAGCATGGCGAGGCGGGGCAACTGTTCGACATTTCCGCCTTCCTTGCTGACGTCGACCGCTTCTTTCGACCCGACTCGTGGCAGTTTTCTGTCGAGAGCTGTTTGCGGTCGAATGCGTTGAGCATCGAGGAAACGTCGTACTCGGGCCTCAGCCTTTCAGACGTCGAGTTTCGAAGCCTGTATCGCGGCATCTATCAGACAATCGACGGGCGGTTTTCCGGGTTTGAACAAGGGCAGCGGTTGTTTGAGCTCCTGGCGGTGGAATTCCTCGTATTGGGAGATCACCGGTCCGCCGGCATTTGAAGCGCATTTCCTTGCAACGTACGGCGCCTGGACGCAACCTTGGTGAGCCGGAAACGGCCCAAGAGCTGACTTTCGCAACGACCCTCCAGTTTTCTTTCAATAGTGCCTTGCAGCCCTTGCCGCGCCGATTAAATTCGTCGACGGCCGGACGCGAGCAAGTCGAAACCTCCAGAGCTCAAGGCATGACGCAGGTTCCAGATTTTCACGACGCGACCATCAAGAGCATTCGCCTCGATTGGTCAGAAGGTCGTTGCGTCGTTGACATTCAGACTGCGGAGCGCTCTGTGCAGCTCATTTTCGGCGGAGTGCGCTCGGTCGTTGCGCCCCGAGAGCAAACGTGGGGCCCATCGGCATCGATTAACGCCTTTCGCAACGTCGCAAACGCGAGTTTCGAGATAGAACTGCAGTCTGGCGACGTTGTTCAGATTCGAGCTACTGACCTGCAAGTAGCGTGATGGAATTCGACGCTGCTAACGCTCTGGAACGCCACCTTCGCCCACGCGAGGTCACTGTAGACCGAACCATGAATATCCGCGTGACTCCCGATCCGGACCGATACGCGGTATGCCCGCTGGATGGGCCTGTTTTAGCCTTCTACGAACGTGAATTTGAGGCCGCCTACGTGCTTCTCAATCCGTTCTTGCGTCGCAGGTCGACCACGTCTGAGCTGGCCATCAGCGCATTGGACGAAATGAGCGCCGACGAGCTGTGCCAAACTTTTGAAGCAGTCCGGTGGTCGGAGGTGCGCGACCTCTGCGGATTTCCTTCGATTTCGTCAATCGATGTGGCACTGAGGACAATGATTGGCGGTCTGGCAAGGAGCACGCCGACAAGGAGCTTGCCGACGTACTATCAAATTCGCTGAAGAAGCACGGATTGCTTCCTCCTGTTGAAGGAAAGTTTCCAGAGTTAGTTCAGGAGCCGCTCTTGTCGTTCGTGCAATCTCTCGAACAGGATTGGCTTTGGGTTGGTGATGAGTTTTGCACTGAACGCAAACTCTGCTGGATCGACGATCTAAAGCCGGCAATTGCCAAAGTCAGTCTTGTGCGTGGAAGCGTGTTCACACCAGACAAGGCCACTCTCTGGACAGTTCATTGGGACAGCCACTTCACACTTTTTTGCTCGTCTGGCCAAAACGTCCAACGCTTGGCGGGACACCCTGCCTTTGAAGGTTTCGTGTGCGGGCCCAAAACCGAAATCTATTGGAGCGTGCGAGGCGTTTAGCGGCAACGAGCGCACGGAAGTGTTGCCTGGAGCGGCAGCGGTGTTGAGCGCGGTCATTGTCGAACGAACTCGGCCAGATCTCTATGAAGGTCCGTTATCGAGAAGACGCTACGACGGCTTCGGGCCCGGTAGCGACGGTCAGGCGGCGTGATTGAAGG
>CAHJWV010000665.1 GCA_903643055.1 Burkholderiales bacterium
GGGAATGGCCGTGTGCGACACGGTGATGGCTTCATCGAGCAACTTCGGCGGCAGCACACGAATGGTCTTGAGGCTGACAAAACGTTCGATCACCAGCGCAAGCGCCAGCACGGAACAAGCAAGCAAGGGCCAGATCGGCCAACCCGCAGCAACTATGATCGATAACAAATGATTCTCCGGCCGTGGAAATTGCAAATGCGGCGCGATTATCTCCGAGGCGAACACTTCGAAACGGTTAGGCCGACTGTCGGACACGACGCACAGATTCTGTGGATAACTTTGTGATTAACCCCGGTTGAAAATCGACCCAAGCCACGCCGGCCGGGGCTCCGGGTGGATCGATTGAATTTTGAGCACTGATTTCTCCAATCAAATCAAAGGCTTGCACCACAAGCCGGGCATGCGTAGCGCTACCATCGCGCCGCCTCCCCGCTGGTGCATTCGACTGTGGACGATTCGACTGCCGGCGGGTGCTCCCGCAATCCCGGTATGAACGACCCTGACGTCAAGGCGCCGCCGGCCGGCCGGCTTGTGTGGCCGGTCGGCGCTCTATGCCGCGCGGTCGCCGATTCACTTGATGCGCGCTTCAACCCGGTTGCGGTGCGCGGTGAAATCTCAGGCTTCTCGCGCGCCGCCAGCGGGCACTGCTACTTCGCGCTGAAAGACGAATCCGGCCAACTGCGTTGCGCGATGTTCCGGCGCGCGGCCAGCCTGCTCGACTTCGGTCCGCGCGACGGCGACCAGGTCGAGGTGCGCGGACGGCTGGCGATCTACGAACCGCGCGGCGATTTGCAACTGGTGGCCGAAAGCCTGCGCCGTGCCGGGCAGGGCGCGTTGTTCGAACAGTTTCTGCAACGCAAGGCCAGGCTCGAAGCCGAAGGCCTGTTCGATGCGGCCCGCAAGCGTCCCTTGCCCAGCCTGCCGCGCCGTGTCGGATTGGTCACCTCGCTCGGCGCCGCGGCGCTGCACGACGTCGTGACGGCAATGCGCCGACGCGCGCCGCACGTCGAAGTGGTGCTGGCTCCGGCTTCGGTGCAAGGTACGCAGGCACCGGCCGAACTGGTCGCGGCGCTGCGTGCGCTGTATTCACTGCAGCCTGCAGCCGACTTGATACTTCTGGTGCGCGGCGGCGGCTCCATCGAAGACTTGTGGGCCTTCAACGACGAGACGCTGGCCCGCGTGATCGCGCAGAGCCCGGTGCCGGTGGTCAGCGGCGTCGGCCACGAAACGGACTTTACGATCGCGGACTTCTGCGCCGACCTGCGCGCGCCCACGCCGACTGCCGCTGCCGAACTGGCCGCAACGCCGCAGGCGTTGTGGCTCGACACGCTCGACCTGCTCGGCACGCGTCTCGACGACGCACTCGGCGCGCGGCTCGACAGGCTGGGCCAGCAGCTCGACTTGGCAACCAGCCGGCTCGGCCGGCCGTCGAGCCTGGTGGCACGCCAGCGCCTCGGCTTGGCCCATCGGGCACAGCGGCTGCACCATGCAGTGCTTTCGAAAACGCAACGACTGGCCCAGACGCAGCGCGGGCTGGAAGCCCAATTTCCATTGGAGATGGCGCGCTCGCTGGCGCAGCGGCGCGAGCGGCTCACGCATGCGGCGATGCGCCTTCAACTGCTCGATCCGGCACTGGTGCTGCAGCGCGGCTATGCCTGGTTGACCGATCCGGCCGGGTGCGCAATCACGCGGGCGCAGCAGTTGGCGCCGGGCGACGCGGTGCGCGCACGGCTGGCCGATGGCAGCGTCGACCTGACTGTCGATGGCCGCTGAAGGATGCGCCTGCGTCCGACGCGAGGCCCTTCAATCCTTTCTAGAATGCGTCATTCCCCAACCAACCCACGAGTCGAAAAATGGAACATGTTCTGCCACCCCTGCCGTACGCGCTCGACGCACTCGCGCCCGAGTACTCGAAGGAAACGCTCGAGTACCACTACGGCAAGCATCACAACGCCTACGTGGTCAACCTGAACAATCTGCAGAAGGGCACCGAGTTCGAATCGCTGCCGCTCGAAGACATCATCAAGAAATCCAGCGGCGGCATCTACAACAACTCGGCCCAGATCTGGAACCACACGTTCTTCTGGAACTGCATGAAGCCGCAAGGCGGCGGCACACCGACCGGCCCGCTGGCCAAGGCCATCGACGCCAAGTGGGGCAGCTATGACGCCTTCAAGGAAGCCTTTACCAAATCGGCCGTCGGCAATTTCGGTTCAGGCTGGACCTGGCTGGTGAAAAAGCCCGACGGCTCGGTCGACATCGTCAACACCGGCGCGGCCGGTACGCCGTTGACTACCGCCGACAAGGCGCTGCTCACCATCGACGTCTGGGAACACGCCTACTACATCGACTATCGCAACCTGCGGCCCAAGTTCGTAGAAACGTTCTTGGCCAAACTGGTCAACTGGGATTTCGCGGGCAAGAATTTCGGCTGAACGGGTAGTCGGCCATCATGAAAAAGCCGACCTATGGTCGGCTTTTTCATGGGCGCATTGCGCGATTTCAGCGCTTGGCGGCGAAGGGTGCGCCGGTCAGCTTGAGGCCCTTCTTGATGTTTTTCTTGGCGAACCACCCCTGGTTCATTTCAAGCACGAAGCGCACAGGTTCTTCCGAACAGTGCGAGTCCGTGGTTTGAGGCCGCATGTCGACCAGGTTCACGATCCGGCCATCGTCGGCCACGAATGCGGCCGTGAGCGGAAGGATGGTGTTCTTCATCCAGAAGCACTGCG
>CAHJWV010000666.1 GCA_903643055.1 Burkholderiales bacterium
CAGCTCCGAATTGGTCTTGAGGTCGTCGACGATGCCGTGCTGGTCGAGGCTTGCGAACTTCGCGTGGTACAGCGGGAAGTAGCGCTCGAAGGCGGCGGGTGACAGCGGGTCGACATCCAGGCACAGGATCTCGCGCGTGGCTTCTGCGCCGAATTTCAGCGCGTGCAGCATTCGCGGTAGTTCGCGCACGAACACAACGACTTCGCCGAGCAGGCCGTCGGGCAAGGCGCCTTCGCGGTTGCAGCGGCCAGCGGCCTGAGCGATCGAATCGAGCCCGGCCAACGCGCGGTAAACGACGGGGAAGTCGATGTCGACACCCGCTTCGACCAACTGGGTGCTGACGACTCGCAGCGGGCGAGTGTCTCGCCCGGCCCGGCGTTCTGAAAGGCGATGGCGAATCTGCGCGATCGTGTCGGCGCGGTGCTGGCCGCACATCGCGGCCGACAGGTGAAGGGTGAGGTGGCTGTCGGCCGCATCCAGTGCACGAACAATCTCGGCCGCATCGGCGCGGGTGTTGACGATGACCAGCACGCAGTCGTGCCCCAGCAGCCGCCGCACCAGCGCATCGGTAGGCAGCGGCGTGTGCAGATCGCTGGGCCATTCGATGCGCACGCGCGCCAGCATGGTGAACAGCTGGGCCTCGTCATCGATCAGCGGCGTTGGAGGAGGCAGACCTCGCAACTGCCGCCGAGGGTCGAAGCGCAGGGTCTCGATCAGCACGGGTTGTGTGGCGGTGCAAAGCAGCAGCGTGACGCCGTGGTAGGCCACCAATGCATTCAGTACATCGACGATCGGCTGCAGGAATTCGGGCGGCAGCAGCTGGGCTTCATCGAGCACGATCACGCTGTCGGCGATGCGGTGCAGCTTGCGGCAGCGCGAGGTGCGCGACGCGAAGAGCGATTCGAACAGCTGGACGTTGGTGGTGACGATCAGCGGTGCATCCCAGTTTTCGCTGGCCAGGCGGCTGCGTGGGGTTTCATCTGCGGGATCGACGTCGGCCTGGCTGTGGTGCTCGATCACCTGGTCTGCACCAAAGATGCCGCGAAAGACATCGGCCGTCTGCTCAATGATGCTGGTGTAGGGAATGGCGTAGATGACGCGGCGGCGGCCCTGGCTGCAGGCATGCTTGAGCGCAAAGGCAAGTGAAGACAGGGTCTTGCCGCCACCGGTGGGCACCGTCAACGCATAAACGCCGCCGGGGCGATCGGCCTTTTCAAGGCATTGCCTCAGCACCGAGTGGCGGGCCTGCATCACCGGCTCAAGGGAGCGGCCTTGGCGTTGTACGTCGCTTGCCTTGTCCGCGAGATGGGCTTCCAGCTGTTGGAGATAACGTGACAGCGGTGCGAAGCCTGTGCGCTGCTGCGCCTGATGGCTGTTCATGAAGGCCTCGGTGTCGAGGAAGTCGGCATCGACCAAGGCCGAGAACAGCATGCGAACCCACAGCGAGACCGACAATTTATGAATGCTGCGCGCGCCGGGGATCGAAGCCAGCGCCTCGGCTTGGCTGAACGCGGCCGGCCAAGCCAGCAGGTCGGCGGCGTCTTTTACCGCCTCGGCCATGCCTTCTCTGTATTCACGTTGGCTGTCGGGCGCACCGGTGCCGAGCAAGCGGGTGTCCAGTCCCGATACCCAATCGTCAAGCCCGGCGTGGTGGCCAGCGATCAGGTAGGCGAACACGCGCCCGAGCGGGGCAAAGGCCGCACCCCATTCCGCTTCGATCAGCTGCAGCGCATGGAGTGCGCCAGCGGCAGAGTGGGTCTTGTCACTGCCTCGCGGGAGTTTGCCTTCGATGTGGGCGTCGTTGACGAGACGAATGTAGTGCTGAAAGCCGGGGCGATATTTGCCGAGGTCATGCCACAAGCCTGCAAGGTACGCCCAACGCTCACCGCGAGCTCCCGCAAAAGCCGATGCACCATCAGCCACGGCGATCAGGTGTTCACGTAGGTGATGAATGATGGGGGTGCCATCATCGGTATTGCGAACGTGAGCCCAATACGTATCGACCATTCCGGCCCCAGAAGCAGTGCCCAGATGCTAAGGGCTGTGTCAGAAGTGCCTTTACTTCAAATTGGGGAGGCGGGATTGCGTCAAGCCTGCTGCGCTTTGGCGGCAGGCCGCAGAAGTCACTCGTTCGGCGTTAGCTCCTGATGCTTGGCGCCAGTGGCCGCAGCGAAGAGGCCTTGCGGACAGTGAACTAAAATGAAGAGCTGACTTGACCAATTGATAAAGTCAGCGCTTCACTAATATGACGAGTTAGGAGTCGATGCTGAATTGCAGTTTCAAGCTTAATGGGAAAGCACTGAGCGAGGTAAAGATCGGTGCTTCTGGCTGGCCGGCCTTCTCTGGGCTCGGTTCTCACGTAAACAAGCGCGAGTTCCAGTGCGTGGTTTGACTCGGGGCCGATCCCGCCAGGCATGTACTACATCGTTGACCGGCAATCAGGTGGCCTGCTGGGCTCCTTGCGCAACCATTTCCACGGCCATGACCAATGGTTCGCACTGTAGGCTGACGATGGCAAGGTCGACGACGAGATGTTTTGTGAACAGGTGAATCGCGGCAGCTTCCGTCTGCACCCTCCCGGTACGCTTGGCATCAGCAAGGGCTGCATCACGTTTTCCGATAAGCACAACTTCCAATTGGCAGCGACCATACTGCGCGGCATATTCAAGATTGCCGTGCCTGGCAGCAGCCTGCAGGCCTACGGCAAGATGTCCGTGCAATGAGGAAGGCCGCGCGCTGGAGCGCCGTGGTCATCGGCCTGTTGGCGGCAAGCTTGGTGCTGACCAAACTTTCGTTTCTCTATCCCGAAGCGGTGCCGGGTGTGTACGCCACGGCCGGGCAATTCCTGACCACTCGCATCGCCCTCAACGGTGAAGACACCGAATTACTTCTGACGCTGGCCTTTGCACTGCTGACGGTGAGCGTGTTCACAGCAGTCGGCTGGTACGCGCTGAAGAAGCTGCGGACCGGCTGAGGTAGCAGGTACTGAAGGTGAAACGTTCGCATCAAGCCATGCGATTACATGAGCGTGGCTGCGTCTGAGTCCTGGTAGACCTTCACGCATTGCTCGCTCGATTGGTCGGCCCGCACCGATGTCATACAGAACTACAAGATCTGGGAACTGGCTCGCCCTGTTGAGCTGTTCAAGCCAACGGTTGATGAAGTGAGATCCAGTGACGCAAGCGAGAGCCACTGAGTTTTCGGCGCTGATGCGGGCCTGGATACGAGGGCATCAGTAAGTGGCGCATCACCTTCTCCGACCTGCAGCAAGTCTCCGTTCAATGAAGGAGGGTGCGCGCAGGGTACCGTGCGCGTACGGCGCAGTTAGACGGTTCGGCTGCTCGCACAACGCTCAACGGTGAAGACATCGAACTGCGCCTGATGATGGCCTTTGTGCTGTTGACGCGTGGCTGGCTGGTAAGCACTGAGAATGGGTCGGTCAGCCATTCGACGGCGTGAGCTGCTGTCTGCGCTCGACATGGTTTCCCGTCACGGCTATTTCACCAATGGCTTTCTCAATTCGAGCCATCCGTTGTTCAGCCGCCCAAGCTCTTTATTGGACTGCGGTAGGGCCGCCCGGTTGGGGATGCCTCGTACCTCTTGCATCGTTGCCTTCAGGAGGCTCCCTTGACGCTCATACGCTGCGAGCAACGCTGAATGGTGTGACTTGCTTTGCGGCACAAACGAAAAGGGCCCTGTATCGCTACAGGGCCCATCGTTCTTGGCTCCTCGACCTGGGCTCGAACCAGGGACCTACGGATTAACAGTCCGGCGCTCTACCAACTGAGCTATCGA
>CAHJWV010000667.1 GCA_903643055.1 Burkholderiales bacterium
GATCCGCCTGTCCAACGGCAGCATCACCTTGACCACGCCCGGGCCGGTGGCGTTCCAGGCCGCGATGCGGGAGTTGGTGGGGGGAGCTAAGGCAGGGACTTCGCTGAGCTTGCCGAAGACTCAGCCTCTCAAAGGTTGCGTACAACAGGCCAAAGAAGCTGCCCAAACGCAATCGGCCACGGTAGATCTCTGATGAATCAACAAGATGATTTGGCACCGCGCGCCTCGGCGCAAAGCGATGAAATCCATCGCACGCTGGCCTCATCAGTGGCTGGCACTTGTGGCCATCTGATCTACGACCCAGCACTTCATGCGCTCGAAGACGACGAACGTACCGCGGGATGGGCTGCGCACGGGCGAGTCGCACTGCCGCTTGCCATTCCCGATGCGAGAGTCGATCAGCGCCTTCACCCACTGCTGTTGCCGCTGAATTCAGCCATGGCTGCCGACAGTGCAATCGTCCATGAGGCCATCCTTCTTTCACTTGAAGAATTGCAACCCGCAGCGCTTGCTCATGGCCAAGGCAGACGCATCGGTGGCTTCGTTCGATGGAAGGCCACCGAAGCAAAGCAAGCCCACCTGGGCCACGCACTCGGAAAAGCCATGCTGCATCGTCGCCCCAATGGCGTACAGACTTGGCTGCGCCTCAGCGACCCTGCGGTTCTGTGGGCGATCTGGCCCATGCTGACTTCCGATCAACAAGCAGATCTGATGGGCCCGATCGAAGCCTGGTGGCTGCATGACCCGGTAGGCAACTTGCAAGTTTTGCGAGCGGCCGCGACATCCAATCAGCCTCTGAGATTTTCAGCCGAGCAGTGGCCAATGCTCGATGACATTGAATCCGTCAACTTGGCTTTCCGAGCCAAGCTCGGCAAGGTGCCCGAGGCCATGTCGGCCAGTTCAGAACAAGTTGCTCATTGGTATGGCGATGCGTTGAAAGCACTGCGTCGAGCAACACTTCTCGGTATGGCAGACCGAGAAGCACGCTCAACGTTCTGTGCGCTTGCCTTGACGCTGCACCCGAGGTTTGACGAACACGCTTTGGTGAAGGATCGATTGCATCGTGATGCGAACGAAAACTTCATGACGCTGGTGGACGGCCTCAGCGCCGATGACCGAGCCCTGATCGCCGCAGATCTCGACCGCTTGAAATCAAACTGAACCATGACCCTGTGCTCCAACTGTTTGGCCTCTGGCTTGCCACTGCTGCCCGTTCGCTATGTCGCTGTGCCTGCAGCGGTGAAGCAAACCCTACCGGCCTGGGTAAGCGGCGATCGCATCAAGAGCGTGCCCCTGACCGGCGACTTTCACTACGCGCTGCGCACTTTGCGGTCCGGCTACGTCTATCTGTTTTATGACAAGAGCGCGCACGGGTCCAAGGTGTGGGAGTGCTACTGTGTCACGGAGGATGGATGCCTTGTGAAGCAGAACTCTCCACAGATGGCTTTGGCGCCCACCCCCACCGTGATGTGCGCCACGCAAGGCCACAGCAACGCCCGGCTCCACCATCTTGTCATCGAGAAGCCCGAGAAGTGCGCCTCGGTATGGATCGCTTTCAGCGAGCGCAAATGGAGCGATGAAACGCTCAAGGACTACACCGATAACATCAAGCTGCGCGATGCCCGAATGCAAACGATTCATCCCGCCGCAATGGCCAAAGGCGCAAAGCACAGCCACGGCACGCCTGCAAGCATTGCCGCGCTCGAAGAAGTCATCGAATACGCACCCGGCTTCGATACGGCTCAATTCCCGCACTCGGCGGCCATCAACACCTTCAGCAAGGAAGACGGCAGCTTTGCATCCGCGCGTTTGAGCACGGTCAGCACCCATTACCCGTGGCATGAACGCAAGGGGCGATCCGACACAGCCATGTGGGCCATGAAAGAACGTGGCACCAAGGCCGACGGCACCCACAACACGCCCCACATCTTGGCCCTTTGGGATGCGATGGGAATTGCCAAGGAACTCAACGGCTTTCGCAATGAAGCGGCTGGTTGGCTGAAGCTGTACAGCGATGAACGTGACTTCGAGCTGAGTGCTTCCAATGCCATTTCAGGGCTTGAGCAAGCATTGAAAGAGCGAGCCGCCGACGACCAAAAGCAGTTTCAAGACGAACATCTGAAACAAGCCGCCAACTGGTATGACCCTGACCTGATGAAGGAGCGGCGCAGCAATGCAGCCAAACTCACCGAGCCTCAGCGCAGCCAGCAACTTCAGCTTTGCGACATCCTGGATGACTGGGCCAAGCGCCAGGTGCCGATGCTCGGATTTCAGCCACGCCTGCATGACGCGAATACCTTGCGGGAGCCGGCGCGCACCCGCGAAATCTTAAAAATCAAGGCCGAAGTCGATGCCTTCGTCAAACGACGCGGTGTGAATTACCAGAACAACATCACCCACGAAATCGCGACCAGTTGGCCCAAATACCAGAAAAAGCTGGACGACAAACTTCTCAATACCTTTCGGAAAAACTGGAACGAGATCATCGACAAGACACAGTCGATCATTGATACCCGCACACAGGCCCTGGTGAACTGGCTTGAAACACCACTCTTCGTTGATGCACTGGAGGACTATCACCCGGCAAACATCAGCGACGGGCTGGAGTTCGAAGATGCCATCGGCACCGTTGTTTTCGGAATGGGTTCCAGCAAACCAGGTCAGGAATTGTTGGGGAAATGGAT